>DAIMFZ010000010.1:0-23543 GCA_036724225.1 Aequorivita sp. | reverse complement strand
GCGGTCTGCTGCATATAATAGGTTTCGCCGTTATAATTGATGCTCGCATTTTCGGGAATTGCAGTGCCTTCGGTACGTATTTTTAAGTTGAAGGGTTTGTTTTCAATAGCGTTCAAATCGTCGTTCATCACAATAAATGAAAATGGAGCGGGCGGTTCAAAAGCCGTGTCGTAATGAACAACACGCTTATAGCTACTTGAAAAAATATCCATTCCGCCCAAAACGCTGAACAGCAAAAACACCAAAACGGGAATGGCAGCGTATTTTAAATATTTAGCATTCTTTTTAAAATTTACGGCACTTTTGAAGGGAACCGGTTGCAGTTCTGTCGCTTTTTGATCAATGCTCGCAGCAAGCAATTCGCTTTCGCGTTGGTTCTGATTTAGCTGAATTACATTCAACAATTTATCGCTCACCTGTGGAAAATGATTCCCTATTATTTTTGAAGCTTCTTCGTAATCAATTCCTTTTTGAAGTTTGAATAGTTTAGCCAATGGAAAAGCTATAAACCGAACAAACAAGCCGAGTTCCACGATTACAAACGCCCAAAAAAGAATTCGCCTTCCCAACGGATTTAGCCAAAGAAAATACTCAACGAGCAACGTCATCAACAAATACAAAAGACCAATGGCAAAAAAAAGGATGGCTCCCTTTATAAGCTCATTAGTATAATATTTTTTGATAAACTCCTCCAGTTTTTGCTGGATGATGTTGAAAGTGCTCATAAAATTATTTCTCTTTGTAGCAAACTTCTAAAATACAATAATATTTTGTGCTGACCACGCCGCAAAGATTGCTCCAAAAAAACAAAAAACCACAAAGCGGAATAACTTAAAATGCCGCAGCATAATTGTACCTTTGCTCTTTATAAAAAGAATACAAATTATGTCTCAAAAAGTTCGGGTACGTTTTGCCCCAAGTCCAACAGGTCCACTTCATATTGGTGGTGTTCGCACCGCGTTGTTTAATTATTTATTCGCAAAAAAACACGGCGGCGATTTTCTATTGCGAATAGAGGATACCGACCAAAACCGTTATGTGGAAGGCGCAGAACAATATATTATTGAGGCTTTGAATTGGCTAAATATTCCCTACGACGAAGGACCGGGCAAAGAAAAAGAATCTGCTTCCTATCGCCAAAGCGAACGAAAACATCTTTATAAGCAATATGCAGATGTGTTAATTGAATCTGGAAATGCATACTACGCTTTTGACACTGCCGAAGAGCTCGACGCACACCGAAAAGATCACGAAGAGAAAGGAAAAACCTTTATCTATAACTGGCACAACCGACTAAAACTAAAAAATTCGTTGGTTTTGTCTGCGGAAGAAACGCAACAGAAAATCAATAATGGTGAAGAATACGTTATCCGTTTTAAATCTCCCGAAGATGAAACGCTTTATTTAAACGACATTATCCGTGGCGGAATGCAAGTGGAAACCAATGTTCTGGACGATAAAGTTCTCTTTAAAAGCGATGGCATGCCAACCTACCATTTGGCAAATATTGTGGATGATCATTTAATGAAAATAACCCACGTTATCCGTGGAGAGGAATGGCTTCCTTCATTGGGGCTCCATGCCTTGTTGTACCGTGCTTTTGGATGGAATGCGCCTCAATTTGCACATTTACCGTTGATTTTGAAACCTACTGGCAACGGAAAACTCAGCAAACGCGATGGCGATAAAATGGGTTTCCCTGTCTTTCCTTTACAATGGAAAACCGCTGAAGGTGAGCTATTTTCTGGCTATCGCGAAGACGGCTATTTACCTGAAGCTGTTGTAAATATGCTCGCTTTTTTAGGCTGGAACCCAGGAACGGAACAGGAAATTTTTAGTTTGAATGAATTGGTTGAGGCTTTTGAATTGGAAAGAGTTCACAAAGCCGGCGCAAAATTTGATCCTGAAAAAACGAAATGGTTTCAGCATCAATATCTTCAAATGGTTGATGATGCTGAATTAGCTTCTCAGTTTTCAAAATTCTTAAAACAAAAAGACATCTCGACCGTGCTCGATGTGACAAAAATTGTTTCGCTTTTAAAAGAACGCGCAACCTTCATGAGCGATCTTTGGGACCAGGGAAGTTTCTTTTTTGACGCACCCAAAAACTACGATGCAAAAGCCGCAGAAAAAGCTTTCAAACCTGAAACACCAGAACTTTTACAAAAAGTAGTTACTATCTTAAATGCTATCGAAGACTTTTCAGTTGAAAATCTTTCTGAAAAAGTGAAAGGCTGGATTACTTCAGAAAATATCGGGTTTGGAAAAGTGATGATGCCTTTGCGATTGGCGCTTGTTGGAGAAATGAAAGGACCAGAAGTGTTCGATATTCTTTCCATCTTAGGAAAAAAGGAAAGTATTTCGCGTATCGAAAAAGCAGTTAAAAATAAATAACGCCTGCCACAATAATGGTGGAACTGTTCCCTTTAAAATTGTCATTTTCAAGGTCTTTACCGTTCAACCCACCCAATATATTGGTCACACCGTATTGGTACTGCGCACTAATGCGAAAATGCTCTAATCCCGCGGTAAGTCCACCGGCAAGACGGAAATTGAATCTGGAGATAGCCTGAATATCCTTTGCGGTAAGAGTGTCATAACCTGTTAAAATATAGTTTTCATATTCATCTTTGTCTAATTTCATCTTCCCGTTTATGTTGAAAACTGGACCAAACTCAAGGCTCAAATGCTTTACAATAATGTTATAACTTCCCAGAAAATTAATCTGTGCCCCTTGAATGGAATAGCCAATTTCTTGAGTTTTTCCCAATGGACTTCTACCTTCCACCCCAATGGATGCGCTTTGAAAACTGATTCCGTAAACCAAATCAAAATCATTTCTGAAAGCTCCACGTGTTGTAAAACCTGCCGTGAAACCTTCTTTTTGCTTAGTTACCAAATCATCAGTCTTTATGTCGAAAAAAGTTATTCCGCCTTGGATTCCCAAAAAATTATAGCCTTCATAGTTGCGCTGGGCAAAGGTTTGTTGAAAAAAGAAAAGACAAAATAAAACAAAAACTATTTGTTTAATATTCATAGGTTTGGATTTTTGAGGGCGTGAAAATAGGTTTTATTTTTTGTATCTTCCGCAACGTTTAATAATTAATATTTAAAAATTATGGGTGGATATATTTTAGTGCCACTGCTGATTGTTGGATTTTTTATTCTATTGGCAGGATTTTTTACCGTAAAACAACAAACCGCTGCAGTTGTTGAACGCTTCGGGAAGTTCCTAAGTATAAGACATTCGGGTTTACAATTAAAAATTCCATTAGTCGATAGAATTGCAGGACGTATAAACCTGAAAATTCAACAATTAGATGTAATTGTTGAAACAAAAACAAAAGATGATGTTTTTGTACGTCTGAAAATTTCAGTACAGTTTCAGGTATTGGAACAAAAGGTTTATGACGCCTTTTACAAACTTCAAAATCCTCACGATCAGGTAACATCATATGTTTTTGACGTAGTGCGGGCAGAAGTTCCAAAAATGAAACTCGATGATGTTTTTGAAAGAAAGGACGACGTGGCAATAGCTGTAAAAGCCGAATTGAACGAAGCGATGAGCACCTATGGTTATGATATTATTAAAACGCTCGTTACTGATATCGATCCAGATATACAGGTAAAAGCTGCGATGAACCGCATAAACGCTGCCGAACGCGAAAAAGTAGCTGCTGAATTTGAAGCCGAAGCAGAACGTATAAAAATAGTTGCCAAAGCCCGTGCGGAAGCGGAGAGCAAACGTTTGCAGGGACAAGGTATTGCCGATCAACGCCGTGAAATTGCTCGCGGATTGGAAGAAAGTGTGGATGTTTTGAACAATGTGGGTATAAATTCACAGGAAGCTTCTGCGCTGATTGTGGTGACACAGCATTATGATACGCTGCAATCTATTGGCGAATCAACAAATTCAAATCTAATTCTTTTACCAAACTCCCCTCAAGCTGGGAGCGATATGTTGAATAATATGATTGCCTCTTTTGTGGCCAGTAACCAGATTGGTGAAGCGATGAAGAAGCAAAACATCGAAAAGGGAATCGTTTCGAAAAAGAGACCAAAACGCGAAACTCCGCCACGAGCAGAGGAAGGTGATGATTTGAATTATTAAAATAGAATAAATACAATAAAAAAACCCTCCTAAATTTAGGAGGGTTTTTTTTATCAATCAACGGAAATTAATTGATCTTTATAAGTGCTCGTCGTCTTCGTAATCTTTCTTTTTCACCGGTTTTATGCCGATCAACTTGTCCACAACCTTTAAAACGAATGCCTTTTTTAAAATAGAACCTACTGTGTTCGCAATCAAATTTATTGGGGAAAAAGTTTCGCTAATAGTTTCCTTGCTTTCGTGAATGCCTAGTTTCACCTCTTCCAAGTCAATCTGCGATTTCAGGCGAAGGAACTTCAAATCGCTGTCTATTTCTTCAAAAGTAGTGTATCGCTTCATAAATCTTATTTTGAAATATTCGCTTTTCGAACAGCCTCTTCCTGAAGTGTTTGTTCGTATTCCTCCATCTCTCTTTCTGCTAAAACCCTTGGTTCCAAATCGTCTTCATCATATAACAAGCCAGAGAACTTATAGAGTATATTTCGTTCTATAATCTTTCTTCCAAATACGAACATGAAGATTAAAATGATTCCATAGAGAGCTCCTATCAATAAAAATCCAACATAAACATTTTCAAAAAAAGTGGCTAACCAAAATGCGGCGCCAATTGAAAGAAAAAGCATTACAAACAGGGATAGACTGCCATACACCAATAAATGTACAAGTGAAACAGCTCCTTTCATTGTAGTTTTAAACAGGCGGAGTTTGTAATACTCCGCCATGCTCAAACTATAATCCTCAATTCTATCCGTAACCTTGTGAAGGCTGTCCGTTAGGCCTTTGAATGCCATATTATGCAATTACTTTTTTGGCCAATGCTTTTGCTTTGTCACCTTTGGAATTTATTTGAAGTTTTGCGTTTTGTCTTCGCAATGCTTCCAATTTATCCTCCATTGCCAACAAAATATCGTCTGCTTTATAACTTGCAGAAGATAGTGTATCGTTCAATTTTTGCTCAAAACTATACTTAGCTTGTTGTGCTTTTTCACTTAGCGTATGGCTAGTTTCTCGAATTTGTTTGTTCAATTTTTTCTGAGCTTTCTGAGCTTCTTTGCTAAGCTTCTCTCTAGTTTTTGAACCTTTGTCTGGCGCATAAAGTATTCCCAATCCAGCTCCAATTGCTGCTCCGGTTAATAATGCGATAAGTGTTTGACCTGTATTTGATGCCATTTTCTTGTGTTTTATTAGTTAATAATGACAAAGTTAGGCAACGGTCTCTCGCTTTGTTGTTAACAACCGGTTAATAGTTAAATTTCAATCTATAAAGTTGTCTTAAAAATAATAGGTTTTAGCCAATTTCTGTTAAAAAAATAAATATATTGATTCATAAATGTTAATTACTCGGCCAATTTGGTCCAAGAGTCGCGTAGGGGAACTGTGCGGTTAAATACCAATTTTTCTGAAGTAGAATCTTTATCAACTACAAAATAACCCAAACGCTGAAACTGAAATTTATCTTCTGTTTTTGAATCTTTTATGCTCGGTTCTGCATACCCTGTGATTACTTGCAAAGAATCTGGATTTACGAATTCCATAAAATCTTTCTCCTTATTGGTATCGGGAGAGGCTTCGGTGAAAAGACGATCATAAAGGCGAACTTCAATTGGCAATGCGTGTTCCATGGAAACCCAATGCAGTGTTCCTTTTACTTTACGCAGTGATGCTTCCGTGCCACTGCCGCTTTTACTATCAGGATCGTAGCTGCAATGTATTTCGGTAATATTTCCTTCGGAATCTTTTGCCACGCTTTCGCCTTTTATGATGTAAGCATTCTTCAAGCGAACTTCTTTTCCAAGAGTCAATCTGAAAAATTTACGGTTTGCTTCTTCCATAAAATCTTCCTTTTCAATCAACAATTCTTTTGAAAATGGCACTTCACGGGATCCAGCGCTTTCGTCTTCCTGATTATTTTCAGCTTCAAGCCATTCGGTTTTTCTTTTGGGATAATTATCTATTATCAGTTTCACAGGATCCAAAACCACCATTATTCGTGGCGCTATTTTGTTGAGATCTTCACGAACGTTGAATTCCAAATGTGAAACATCAATTAAGTTTTCACGTTTTCCAACGCCAATACTTTCTGCAAAGTTCTTAATTGAATCTGGGGTGTAACCTCTTCGGCGAAGACCAGAAATAGTAGGCATTCGTGGGTCGTCCCAACCGGTAACTGCGCCGCTACTCACCAATTGCGCAAGTTTTCGCTTACTGACAACGGTATGGCTTAAATTTCTACGGGCTAATTCACGCTGTTTGGGGCGTAGTTTTTTTGGGTCGTATACTTGGTCCAAAAACCAATCGTAAAGTTCTCGGTGAGGTAAGAATTCCAGTGTACAGAAGGAATGTGAAACTTGTTCTATATAATCACTTTCGCCGTGGGTCCAATCGTACATTGGGAAGATTTTCCATTCGGTCCCCGTGCGGTGGTGATGTTTGTTAATAGTGCGATACATAACTGGGTCGCGCATCAACATATTGGGCGATTCCATATTTATTTTGGCACGCAAAACGTGTTCGCCTTCTTTGGTTTCACCGTTTTTCATTTTTTCCAATAAATCCAAGTTTTCTTCTATAGTACGGTTTCTATAAGGACTTGGTTTTCCAGGCGTATTCGGGGTTCCTTTTTGTTCAGCAATTATTTCAGAAGTTTGAGAATCTACATATGCTTTTCCATTTTTTACCATTTGAACTGCCCAATCATACAATTGTTGAAAATAATCAGAAGCATAACATTCCTTAGCCCACATATAGCCCAACCAAGATATATCTTTTTTAATAGCATCTACAAATTCCTGTTCTTCTTTTGCAGGGTTGGTATCGTCAAAACGAAGGTTTACAGGGGCGTCGTATCTTTCGCCCAAACCAAAATTCAAACATATTGAAGAGGCGTGGCCAATGTGAAGATAGCCGTTGGGCTCCGGCGGAAAACGAAAACAGAGTTGTTCCTTTGTATAACCTTTGGTGAGATCTTCTTCAATAATGTGTTCAATAAAATTAAGCGGCACGGCTTCGTTTGTCATATTCTTTATGTTAAAGACGCATTGCGCCTTGTAAATAATGCTTTGAATTTAAGAGGTACAAAGGTAACCAAATAACATAAAAAAGTATCTTTGCGAAAACTAATTCCATGGGAACCATTCGTTTAAAAAATATAAAGATTTACGCCTTTCACGGGTGTTTGATTGAGGAAGGACAAATAGGCTCTGATTATATAGTGAATCTTTCGGTGAAGGCTGATTTAAAAAAAGCTTCCAACACCGATGCCCTTTCTGATACCGTTGATTACGTATTGCTTCAGCAAATTGTTCGGGAAGAAATGGCGATGCGCGCCAAGCTATTGGAACACGTGGCGAAACGAATTATGGAAGCTGTCTTGCTAAAGGTTGAAATGGTGACAGAAGTGAAAGTTACCGTTGCCAAAAAAAATCCGCCCATTGGAGGCGATGTGGCGGAAGTGAGCGTGACAATGGCGATGCAACGGTAATTTGTTTTATAAGTAAGTAGGAATTTTAAGTTTAATTTTTTTACATTTGCAAGCCTAATATGGCATCGTGGCCGAGTGGCTAGGCACAGCTCTGCAAAAGCTGCTACAGCGGTTCGAATCCGCTCGATGCCTCTGAAACCTCAACTTTTTGTTGGGGTTTTTTATTGGGGTTCTTTTACTGGTGGAATGGGTTTTTCCAAAGAATGCTTTTGTGAAGGAATTTTTTCAAGACCTGCCTCCACTCCTTTTGGAAATATGCCTTGGATGAGGAGTAAAACTCCAAATCCTAAAATTAAGATACTTACCCACTTTTTTGTTTTAAAAATGAATCGCGGCGTCATTTTGTTTTTCAACCTTTTAGCCAAAATCATTTTTAATAGGTCTGTGAGGAAGAAAGCTGCCAAGACCGTGGCTATAAAAAGAAAAACTCCGTCCTCTTTGGTGGTGAGAGCGTTTGCCATAATCAATGTGCCTATCCAGCCAGCCAAAACACCGAAATTTACAAAATTCAACAGAAAACCTTTCAAAAATAAACCACCGAGATTTTTCTTCACTTTTACGGCGTAATGTTCCCTTACAATTTTAAAGATGGATTTGTTGGTGCGGATATAAGAAATAATCCCATAGGCTATAAGAATTGCGCCTCCAAAGATGAGAAGTCCTGGGTCGTGTTTTACTTTTTCTAGGATTCTGTTCGTGCTGAAAAAAGCAATTAATATGAAAATTAAATCTGCGAAGATAGCCCCGAGATCAAAAAATATAGCGGCTTTTATACCTTTAGTTATTGAAGTATAAAAAAAAAAAAAAAACACTGGACCGACCGCAAATGCCAAAAGGAATCCATAAAATACTGCGTAGCCTAAACCGTCAAACATAGTAGGTTAAAAATACAAATTACTTTTGCCCAATTGCGGTAAAATATTAATTTTTACCTTCCATTATATCAATATTTCCGCCAGCCAATCTTTTTTTCTTCACATCTTTTGGGTTTCCGTAAACCTTAATAATGCCACCGGCTGTAACTTTAGCTTCCACTTTGTCTTTAGCAAACACAACTGCAGAACCACCGGCGGTTACGTTAACAAACGTTTGGGACGTAATGAGGTCTTTACCCTCGTACGCACCTCCGGAATTGATATTAATGTTTTGTTTTGTTGCTTTTCCCTTTGCTTCAACAACACCGCCCGAAACAGATCTAACTTCCAAATTTTCGGTAGCAATTTCAATTTTAATTTTTCCGCCTTCCTGCGTTTTTAGTTCCAAGGAAGGTGACTTTATTTCGGTTTCGGAATAAATATACGAACCTTCATTAGCGTCAATAATTGAAATGTTTTTAAAATATGCAGTAACGGTGGTGGCGCTTCCGTCAAAACGCTCTTCCAGTTCCATTCGTATTTTTAAAACACCGTTTTCATTAATGGTTTTTACAAATTCTGTATTTTTCCCTTCTACAACCACTTTATTTTCATCGGAAGGTACTAATTTTACGGTTATAAGGTCATAAACCTTAAGTTCGGTAAAATCTCCAACCTCTGTTGTTTCCTGTGAAAACGAAATGGCTGAGATACAAAGCATGAATATTAAAATAAGTTTTTTCATCTGTATCTATTTTTAGTTTTTATAATCATTTTGATGTCCCAACATTGTGAAATCCAAATGTTTCTTTACTAAATCGGCATTCTTGACTTTCACATAAACCTCATCACCAAGTTGGTAAACTTTTTTGGTGCGTTGACCTATTACTGCATATTCATCTCTGTCAAATTCATAACGGTCATCCTGCATATCCTGCAAACGGACCATACCTTCACATTTGTTGGAAATAATTTCAACATAAACTCCCCATTCGGTAACGCCGGAAATCACGCCCAAAAATTCCTGGTCTTGGTGGTCCTGCATATATTTTACCTGCATATATTTTATGCTATCGCGCTCAGCGTTGGTCGCAAGGTTTTCCATATCGCTACTGTGTCCGCATTTTTCTTCGTATTCTTCTTCTTTAGCAGATTTTCCGTTGTCTAAATAATGCTGCAGCAAACGATGCACCATCACATCTGGATAACGGCGGATGGGGGAGGTGAAATGTGTGTAATAATCAAACGCCAAGCCGTAATGGCCAATATTATGGGTAGTGTACATTGCTTTGCTCATACTTCGGATGGCAAGTGTATCTATCAGGTTTTGTTCTTTTTTACCTTGAACATCTTTTAAGAGTTTGTTCATAGAAGTTGCTGTGGAATGGCGGTCCTTGGTGTCCAATTTATAACCAAAACGTTTGATTATATTTTCAAGCGCTGCAATTTTTTCATCGTCCGGTTCGTCGTGAACGCGATACACAAAGGTCTTTTTTGGTTGTTGTTTTCCTATGAATTCAGCCACGCTTCTGTTTGCTAAAAGCATAAATTCCTCAATCAGTTTGTTGGCGTCTTTGCTTTCTTTGAAATAGACTCCTTCGGGGTTGCTTTGGTCATCCAAAATGAATTTCACTTCCACTTTATCAAACGAAATGGCACCAGCACGCATACGTTTAGTCCGTAATATTTTAGCTAAGCGGTCCATTTCCAAAATGGCTTCCGCTATTTCATTTTTCACGGAATAAGTTTTATCCGTTATTGAAATATTTGAAGGAATTGTATAAATTTCCTCTGAAGGATTTTCAATAATGTGCTGCGCTTCTTCATAAGCAAAACGAGCATCGCTGTAGGTTACTGTTCTTCCGAACCATTGTTTTACAACTTCTGCTTTTGGATTTATTTCGAATACTGCTGAAAAAGTATATTTTTCTTCGTTTGGGCGAAGGGAACAGGCGTTGTTTGAAAGGATTTCCGGAAGCATTGGCACCACTCTATCTACTAAATAGACTGAAGTTGCGCGTTCGTAGGCTTCATCATCTAGTTCGTTTCCTGGAGTTACGTAATGTGATACATCTGCAATGTGGATTCCTATTTCGTAGTTTCCATTCTCCATTTTTTCAAAGGAAAGGGCATCGTCAAAATCCTTTGCGTCCTTTGGATCAATCGTAAACGTCAAAGCATCACGCATATCGCGACGTTTTTTTATTTCTGAATCTTTTATTGAAGTGTCAATTTTATTTGCAAAATCTTCTACCTCTTTTGGAAATTCATAAGGCAGTCCGTATTGTGCTAAAATAGAATGGATTTCGGTATTGTGTTCACCCGGCATTCCCAGAACTTTTATAACGCTTCCGAAAGGAGAATCGGCTTTTTCAGGCCATTCTTCCATTGCTACTAACACTTTCTCACCGTTTTTCGCACCGTTTATTTTATTCTTCGGAACAAAAATATCAGTGTACATTTTATAATCAGAAACCTCAACAAAGGCAAAGTTTTCCTGCACTTGGATGGTGCCGACAAATTCGGTTCGTTTTCTTTCAATAATTTTAGTTACTTCTCCCTCGGTCTTACCTCCTTTTTTGCGCTTGAAAACGTAAACTTCAACAATATCGCCGTTTAATGCTTTGTTCAAATTTTGGTTCTTTACGTAAATATCTTCCTCTAAATCTTCTACAATTATATATCCTTGGCCACGGCCAGCAATATCAACTCTTCCTGTGTAATAATTTTGTGAAGGGGTAAGTATGTATTTGCCGCGTTCAATTTCCTGAATGGTACCTTTACCTTGCAGGTCTTTTAGTTTTTTTACTATTTGGTTACGGCTGCTGGGGTCGTCCAGTTGTAGTTTAGCGGCAATCTGTTTGTAGTTGAAAGCTTGGGAGTGATCTTTCCGAAGAATGTTTAGTATAGTTTGGGAAAGATTTTCAATTTTATTGGTTTTATTTTTTTTTTTATTTTTTGGCATAGTTATTTTGTAATTGGCGTAAAAGTACTACTTCTCAAAGAATGTCGTGTTTACATTAGGAAAGATTTAGTACCTTGGTAAAGGTTATTTGTTTATTAAGTAATTAGTTATTTGAAGGTTACAGATTAACTTTAAAAGATTAGCCAACTTATAAAATAGAATTATCTACAATTATTAAATTTCCCGAACTAAAACAATGAAGCATTTTAAAACCATAGCCATATTTTCTTATCCTGCAGAATATGCTGTGCTTCAACTTTTGTTTGATCAAGAGGAAATTCGCTATGTTTTTATGAATGAAACTATGATCAGTGTTTTTCCTTTTTATTCCAATGCTATTGGAGGCATTAGGCTCCAAGTGCATGTTGACGACATTGCGCAGGCGGAGGAAATAATTAAAAACTTGGACCATCCTTCAACTTTGAAAATAGTTTAAAAAAATTATGTAAGATTTTTTGGACGTAAGATATAAGACTACTAATAAATATTTAGTCCTTCGTCTTAAGTCATTTTATCCTAATTCCATTTTTTATAGTTATCAACACATATTTATACATCATTTCTTTTTTTAAAATTATAAAATTGAAAAATGGTGATGATTATAGGGTGTTAATAGGTACAATAACTTTTCGATGTTTTATTTTGAAATTAATTTATCACCTTTTAAAAATAGGTTATTAACACAACTTTAAGATATAGAACCCTTTGAAATAACGAGATAGATAGTGTAGTTAACAACTGTGAACAACATCTTTTAACAACTTAGAACTGATAACTATTTTATAAATTTTTGTTTGAAAGGGAGGAAATTGTGATAATAAGTAACACGTAAAAAATTACTTAAATTTTTGATGTTCTACAATTTTAAAACCTATTGTAAATAATTTTTACATCTGCAATTTTAGTTGTACTGTTTCTGCTAACAAATATCAACAAGGTTGTTAACCAAATTGTCAATGGCAGGTTAAGAAATCGTTATCAATTTACTTTCAATACATATCAAAGGGAAACGTTAGGATTATTAATTATTCAATTATCCTTAAATAAAAGGATGATGTTTTATCTTTGGAAAAAAATAGATTATGAAAATTTCCATCGGTAACGACCACGCAGGCACTGAGTACAAATTTGAAATTATTTCTTTTCTTGAAAAGGAAGGTCACATTGTTATTAACCACGGAACCGATTCTGAAACGAGTGTTGATTATCCAGATTTTGTACACCCCGTTGCTAAAGATGTTGAAAATGGAAAAGCGTATTTTGGAATTATAATATGTGGCAGCGGAAACGGTGCGAATATGACCGCCAACAAACACCAAAAAGTGCGTTCTGCCCTATGTTGGACCAAGGAAATCACTGAACTTGCACGTCAACACAACGATGCTAATATTTTAAGCATTCCCGCACGTTTCACCAGCAAACCGCAAGCTGTTGAAATGGTAAAAACTTTTCTTAAAACCGAATTTGAAGGCGGCCGCCACCAAAATCGGGTGGAAAAAATAGCCTGCTCATAAACGCATCCAATGTCGCACAACCAAGCACATTCCCACACCCATTCACATTCTAATTTGAAAGGAAGGAAGCTGTTGTTTTCCATTCTTTTAAATATTATTATTACCGTTGCACAAGTAATCGGAGGATTGATTTCCGGCAGTCTATCCTTGCTTTCCGATGCGCTGCACAACTTCAGTGATGTGCTTTCATTGTCAGTTAGTTATATTGCAGATAGATATTCAAAAAAGGATGCATCTGTAGAAAAAACCTTTGGTTATAAACGCGCCGAAATAATTGCTGCTTTTGTGAATTCCGCCACTTTGATTATTGTTGCTATCTATCTCATTTACGAAGCAATTCTTCGTTTTTCGAACCAAAAACCCATTGAAAGTGGTTTAGTTATTTGGTTGGCACTTTTAGGAATTATTGTAAATGGGTTTAGTGTTATTCTTCTTTATAAAGATTCAAAAAGCAATATGAATATGCGCTCTTCGTATTTGCATTTGTTGACTGATATGGCTGCGTCAGTGGCTGTTTTAATTGGCGGTTTGTTGATGAAATATTTTGAATGGTTTTGGGTGGATAGCCTTTTAACTTTGCTGATTGCTATTTATTTGATTGTTATGGGCTATAGCTTACTGAAAAGTTCTTATAAAGTTTTGATGCTTTTTACGCCAGATGATTTAAGTTTGGAAGTAATTAATGAGGCAATTTGTAAAATTCCAGGGATAAAAAATGTGCACCATATGCACATTTGGCAACTCAACGAGCAGGAAACACATTTGGAAGCGCATATTGATTTTCACGAAGACGTAACGCTTTCACAATTTGATACAGTACTTACAAAAGTTGAAGAATTGCTTTATCACGACTTTGGAATAAACCACGTAACCATACAGCCCGAACATCAAAAGGACGACCCGAAAGATATTATTGTGCAAGATTGATTTTTTAAGAAAAAACTATGGAAATTGAAGTAAAAAGTTTTGATGAATTGAGCACGAAAGAGCTTTATGATTTGTTGCAATTGCGTAGCGAGGTGTTTGTGGTGGAGCAGGATTGCGTCTATCTGGATATTGATGGCAAAGACCAACGGGCATTGCACATATTGGGGAGGGAAGATGGAAAATTGGTTGCGTATGCACGCTGTTTTCAGGCAGGCGATTATTTTGATGAAGCAGCCATAGGAAGGGTTTTAGTTCGTGAAAACTATCGAAAACTTGGTTATGGACACCAAATTACCAAAGCTTCCATAAAGGCGATAAAAACCAAATTTAAAGCCGATACTATAAAGATATCGGCTCAAACTTATTTAGTAATTTTCTACGAAAGTCACGGTTTTAAAACCACTGGCGATCGTTACCTGGAAGACGGTATACCACACATTGCAATGATTAGAGCTTAATGAGATTCTTTTCCAAATTAAGGTCTTTCAGCATTTCGTCTGTAAACTTATAGTGTCCACGGCGAGTTATTATTTTAAAACGTTGATTTCGCATCCGCGTTAAAGTATCCAAAAACTGCCATTTTGATTTTAGCTGTCTCGGTTTTTCAGATTTTAAACTGATTTCAAAATAATGTTTTATTCCAGCGCGGTCTGCTACTATGTCTGGAGTAATCACCACATCACTATCTTTTTTATGATAGGATTTTGGAGTTTCATAACCTTCCACATCGGCCTGGATGTGTTCAAAACCCCTCTTCTCTAAATAGGCCACAGATTCCATGAGAATCTCCTTGTTTTCGTCTCTGTCTGATTTTATCATAATCGCTAAGGTACGATAATATTGAAGGACAGGCGGTTAAGGTTTTGTTAAGTGAAATGGGGGAATGTTAATTTTAGATTTATCTTAAGAAAATAGATTATTACTTCAAAATCTTCCTATATCGCCCAGAATCATTCAAAACAGCAATAGCTTCCAAAATCTCAGGATTGTGTTCTATTTGATAATTATATAACCCTTCACGATAGAAATATCGTTTTAAAATTTCATCGGTCAACAACGATTCAATTTCCACTTTTTTGTCAACGATGGCTTTGTCTTTGGCTTTGTCTATTGATGCCATCAATTGGTTGTAACTGGCAGAAATGTCTTTGTTTATATCATCATCTTCAGATATTTTTAAACCTTCGGCGAATTTCTTTTCGGTTTCGGTTTCGTATTCGAAGTTGTTGGTTTTTAGGAAATTTAGAAAATCCTGGAAATCGTTTTCGGTAAAACTAAATTTAGTATAATCACTTATTTGGTGGCTGTAATAATACTTTGTAGCGTAGTCAAAAATAGCATTGTCTTTTAGCAAAGCTGTTGTAATTGGGCTGAAAACCGCAGATTCCAGTTGCACATCCGGTAGGATTCCGCCGCCATCGTAAACTGTTCTGCCACCTTTGGTTTTGAAAGCGTTGTATTCTTTGGCATCTTTCCGAACAGGGTCGCCGTTTTCATCGCGGTGCCAGTAATCTAAAGCTTGGATGCAGCGGCCACTTGGTGTGTAATAGCGTGAAATGGTTACTTTAAGCTGCGTGCCGTAAGTCAGTTTTTTAGGTCGTTGCACCAGTCCTTTCCCGAAACTGCGCGCGCCCACAATCACGGCGCGGTCCAAATCCTGCAGGCCGCCGGAAACAATTTCGCTGGCAGAAGCACTCCGTCCGTTTACCAAAACCACCAATGGAATTTCAGTATCAACGGGCTCGTTTTTGGTTTTATAAACCTGGTTGTACTTTTCAATTACAGATTTAGTAGTTGTGATCACTTCGCCTTTTTCCACAAAAAGGTTTACAATATTTATGGCTTCGTTTAAGAGCCCGCCGGGGTTTCCGCGTAAATCTAAAATGATTTTGGTTGCGCCCCGTGATTTCAAATCCACCAAAGCTGCTTTGGTTTCAATAGTGGTTTTACTGTTGAATTGCGAAAGAACAATATAACCAATATCGTTGTTTATCAATTTATAAAAAGGAACTGCCTTAATTTCCACAGCATCGCGGGTGATGGTTGTGGTTGCGGTTTTTCCCTGTCTTTTATAAGTTACTTCCACTTTTGAACCGGGTGCACCCTTCAACAGTTCACCTGCATCGTCTTCCAAATCAGCGATGGTAACATTTCCAATTTTTATGATTTCGTCCCCGGCTTTTAAGCCAGCTTTGTCGGCGGGATAATCTTTATAGGGTTCAACAATAATTATTTTGTCTTTTTTGCTTTGGGCTGAAGCACCGATTCCCGTATAAATTCCGGAATTGTTGATTTTGGCGTCCTCAACTTGCTGTTCGTTCCAATAAACTGTGTAAGGGTCCAGATCCTCCAACATTCCTTTTATGGCTTTGTCCATGAGCATTGCGGGCGTTACTTCGTCCACATAATTCATATTCAATTCCTTGAAAAGTGTGGTGAAGATTTCAATCTGTTTCGCAATTTCGAAGAAATCACTTTTAAAACTAACAGTTGTAAAAAATATGCCGACGGCGATGATGGGAATTAGGATTCTTTTTTTCATTTTTATTTAAGTTAATGAGTTTCTGAGTTATTGAGTTATTCGAGGTTACGACTAAATAACCAAGTAACTTAATAGCCTAATAACTTTTTCAATGTTTATTTCTTCTCTTCAGAAATATTCGCAGAACGAAAATTACAATAACCGCAGCGAGAAACAAAGGCCAAAGGTATAAAA
Source organism: Aequorivita sp. (assembly GCA_036724225.1). Lineage (GTDB taxonomy): Bacteria > Bacteroidota > Bacteroidia > Flavobacteriales > Flavobacteriaceae > Aequorivita. The sequence continues at coordinate 6,975 of DAIMFZ010000010.1, read as the reverse complement.
CACCCAGGAAAAACACCGAAATTCCGTTCCACCCGCCTTGAAATGCGTTCTTCATTTTTTGTCCATAGGACTGGGTGATACCTGTTTCTGCAGTAGTTTTGTAGAATTCAACGTTTACGGTACTCATTGAAACCTGACTTTGAAGATACTGTAAACGGCCTTGTTTTGCTTCAATTTCCTCGCGAATGTTTGAAAGTTCACGTTCTATTTCTAGCATCTCCTTTACATTGTTTGCTTTTTTCAGCAATTCTAAATAACGCTCTTCAAGTATGCGCTTTGCTTTTAGGCGTGCTTCCAGATCTACAAATTCTTCGGAAACATCTTTCCGTGATATGTCTTTTTGGTCGAAATAATCAACCCCTTCAGAAATTCCGTCGATAAACTGTTGAAAGCTTTCCGTTGGAATTCTGATCGTCAAATTTTTAAAAATACGGTTGTAGTCTTTTCCGCTATTGTCGCTCTGCACCAAGCCCTTATATTGCGATGCAAGCTGAAGTATTTTTTTATGCGTGTCCTCCACGTCTTTCGTTTCAAAAGCCAATCGGGCGGTTTTGATGATTTTTTGCTCCTCTTGCAATTGTGGTGATGAAAACTGTTCTATTTTTAAAGCTTCTTCGGAAACTGCTATTCCCGCCATTGAAGAATCTGCTGTATAATTTTTATTGGAACTTCCGTTTGAACATCCCAAAACAAACACAAAAAGTAAGGTGCTAACTATTTTCATCTTGTAATTTTTTAAGCAGTTTTACCATCGCATTTTCCAGCTCGGCGTACTGCGGTTTTACTTTTCCTATAAAAAGAAAGAGCATCACAAATTTCTTGCCGTGAATTTCTTCAAGCAGATGTTTATTAAGCCGATAGGATTCCCGAAGTTGGCGCTTTACTCGATTCCTGTTCACAGACAATTTAAAATTCCTTTTTGGAACGGCGAAGGCTGCAAGATTATTTTCGATAGCATCTTTCGGAAGAAAGAAAACTTTTATAGGAAATTTGGAATACGTTTTCCCTTCCAAAAACAAATTTTCAATTGTCTTGAAGCTTTTTAGTTTTTCAGTTTTAGGGAATTTATTGTTCACAATGTAAATATATAAAAAGAAAGACCTCACAGGTTTCAAAAACCTGTGAGGTCTAAAACAGTATTTTGGGACAAATTATTTCGCTTCCCAAATATTATTCTCAGGATTAACGTCTGACATACGTTGTGTGGCATCTATCATTATGGTTTTTACTTTTTTCCCATTTTTTATTTCAAAGGAATAGGTTGGGTAGGCCCACGCCCAATCCTCCAAAAGGGTGCGTTTCAATTTGCTGAATGGATTGGGTTTTTCACCCCACATCATTTGCAGTGGAATATAGAATAACTCTTGCGAACCGTCTTCATAAGTAACATAAAGGTCTATTGGCATTGGCATTAAACCGATACGTTCCAATGTTATTATTGTGTTTTTCCCTTCGGCTTCAACGGTATTTATTCCGTAATCGATAGTGTTTGTTGTCTGTGTCCAATCTGTTAAATACCAGTCCAATTCAAAACCAGAAACTTTTTCCGCAGTACGGATAAAATCGTTAGGCGTTGGGTGCTTAAATTTAAAATCTGAAAAATATCGTTTCAATATTTTTGAAAGATTTTCTGGTCCTACAACGTATCCCAATTGCGCTAAAAATACTGCGCCTTTACTGTAAGCATTTACATTATAACCTCTGTTGGTTGCATAGCGATCGGCGTGTGTGGTTTGAGGCTGTTCCTTACCACTATTTGCCATAAAAAGATAGCCACGGTATGATCCGACGTGGGGATTTGGTTTATTCTCCTTCATCACATAATTCATTGCTTCGCTTGAAATGTAGGAAGTAAAACCTTCGTCCATCCATTCGTGTTTACTTTCGTTGGTGGCCAAAACGAATTGGAACCAGGAATGTGCGAGCTCGTGGGCGGTTACGCCTACCAAACTTCCAAAATTCCGATCGCCAGTTATCATCGTGCACATGGCATATTCCATTCCGCCGTCGCCTCCTTGAATTACGGAGTATTGCTCGTAAGGATATTGTCCCACAGTTTCGTTGTAAAACGCCATCAAATCTGCAGTTTTCTGTTGTAGGTTTTTCCAGTTTTCGGCAATTTCGGGATCGTTTTTATAAAAGAAATGAAGCGTAACCCCATTGGGTCCGGGATAAGTATCGTGGACGTAATTGGCATCGGCAGCCCAAGCAAAATCGTGGACATCGGGCGCTAAAAAGTGCCAAGTGTATTTTCCGTTTACGGGGTGCATTGGTTTTTGTCCGGGCACGGTGTAGCCGTGGCCAACAGAGGCAGGATTTTGAAGATAACCCGTTCCGCCAATTGTATAAGCCTCATCAATGGTTATTGTAACATCAAAATTTCCCCAAACACCGTAAAATTCGCGGGCAATGTATGGATCAGCGTGCCAGCCCTCAAAATCATACTCTGCCAGTTTTGGGTACCATTGGGTCATCGTTAATGCTACTCCGTCGGCATTATTCCTACCCGAACGACGGATTTGCAACGGTACTTGCGCATTCCAGTTCATATTAAAAATCGTGCTTTCTCCGGGAAATATTGGTTTGTTAAGCATTACTTCCATCACAGTTCCTTTGATGATATATTTTGCGGCAGCACCATCCTGAGTGAAGAGCGTTGGTTTAATGTAACCAATTTCTGAAGGAGATAATTTTGAAATCCTATCCATAACACGGCTGTCCGGGTCTTCGATAGTTCGCGAGCGAACGTCCATCTCACTCCCGGGTTGAAAGGCGTTAAAATAAAGATGATAGAAAACTTTGTTTAAAGTGTCGGGAGAATTGTTTGTGTATTTTAACTCCTGCGTTCCTTTATATTGAAAGTTTTTCACGTCCATTTGAACGTTCATTTTATAATCAACCTCCTGTTGCCAATAACTGTTATTATTTTGTGCAAAAGCCGAAAAAAATACTGCCGTTAAAAAGAACCCGTTAAAAAAATACTTCATTATCGAGACATTTTATCGGCCATAATCAGGGCGTTGTACAAGTTTACCATTTTCCCCGATTTTGAAATATTTGCAAAAGAATCGGTATTGGAAGGTTCGCCAGCTAGCACAACTTTAATGTTTGTTGTAAGGCCGCTGTCCATAATAATTTGTTTTACTTGTTTGGCTGAAAGTTTTGGATAATAGGAACGAATCATTGCAGCAACACCAGCAACTTCAGGTGATGCCATTGATGTTCCCTGTAAATATTCATAAGTGTTCAGAGGGGTGGTTGACCAAATTTTTACGCCTGGCGCAAAAACATCGACATTCGTTTTTCCGTAGTTTGAAAAAATTGCAACCAAATCACTTCCGTATTCATAATTGAGTGCCCCAACGGTCAAAAATGTATCAGACATTTCGGAACCATTGTCAATTTGGTCATTTGGATAAATGTTAACTGTGTCTAAATCTAAACCATCGTTTCCGGCAGCATTCACTATCAAAACATCTTTTGAAGCCGCGTATTTTATGGCATCATAAACCCAATCTGAGTGCGGAGAGTAGTATTTTCCGAAACTAGTGTTTAGCACTTTTGCGCCATTATCTACTGCATAACGGATGCCTAATGCGATGTCTTTGTCATACTCATCGCCATCTGGCACGGCGCGGACTACCATAATCTTAACGTTGTTTGCAACTCCATCCATACCGATTCCATTGTTTCGTTGAGCCGCGATTATCCCAGAAACATGAGTTCCGTGTTTTACGTTTTCCCTTGTTGGGTCTGGGCTTGCTACATTGTTGTCGCCGTAATGGTTGTCTGTAATATCTTCAGGGTTATCGCCTAAAACGCCACGGAAATCTTTCGTCATATTAAAGTTGTTGTCGAGCCTTCCCTGAAAATAAGTAACCCCGCGTTCAAGTTCATCAATGACTTCTGGAACCGAATCGGCATAATTCAACATTTGGCCCAACATGGCAATTTCTTGTTGTTCTTGGGAAGAAGGATCTTTTATTGCCGCCAAATTCTCTTTTGTATAATCTTTCTTGCCAAGTTTTTTTGCGATTGCCTCATGGGCTGGCTTCAATTGTGAAAGCATCTGTTCATATCTTGTTTTGTTTGCACTGGCTTCCGAAGATTCTTTTTCGTACTCCGCTTCCGCTTTTTGATAAAGGGCGAATTCTTTTCTATCCGCGGCACTTATGGAAGATTCACTTTTTCCTTCATATTTAGGCTTTAATTTCCTGATGATGCGAACAAATTCCATGTTTTCGCTTGTAATATTCCCAAGGAAATTCCACCCGTGAATATCGTCAATAAAACCGTTGTTATCATCGTCTATTCCGTTGCCTGCAATTTCGCTGGGGTTGGTCCAAATAACGTTTTTAAGGTCTTCGTGGTCTATATCCACGCCGCTATCAATAACACCAACGATAACTGTTTCGCCCTTTCGATTTTTAATAATTTCGCTGTAAGCTTTGTCCACGCTCATTCCCGGAACGGTATCTTTCACCAAGTCCATGGCCGGCCAGTGCTTTAACTGTGCCCCTTCCAGTGGAGCTATTTTCAAGGGGTTGGAATCAATATTCTGGATTGGGGTGGCTACAATTGCAGCACCGCTGCCGCAACTTGCCAAAACAATTGACATTGCAACTGCGAATAGAGTGATCTTAAAAAGTTTCATTTGTTTATATTATTTGTTTTTAATGGAAGATGGAATGCCCATATTACTCATCTTCGATTTTGTTTTGGAATGTTTGAATGGGCATTCCATTTTGAAGTAAAGTATTAATTAAAAAATTCATTAAGCGATAAGGTTTCGTCTAAACGAACGCCTTTATCAGTATTTTGGACTGTTATTATCTGGTTGTGTGCATCGTGTTCCAGGAAAAGATAGTAATTGTTTTCTGCAGCATTGTTTAAAAATTTCTCCTTTTCGGGAAGGGTAAGCAATGGCCGAGTGTCATATCCCATCACAAATGGAAGTGGTAAATGGCCTGCGGTTGGCAACAAATCTGCCACAAAAACCAAGGTTTTTCCTTTGTGAGTTATATGTGGAAGCATTTGTTTATCAGTATGTCCATTCACAAATAGAACTCCGAAGTCGAGCTCGTTGGCTTGCGAAAAATCTGAATTTGGCTGAGTAACAAATTTCAATTGCCCACTTTCCTGCATCGGCAAAATATTTTCTTTTAAAAAGGAAGCTTGTTCTCTTCGGTTTGGCTCTGTGGCCCATTGCCAATGGTCTTTGTTGCTCCAATAAGTTGCATTTTTGAAAGCCGGTTCATAGCCAGTTCGGTCTTTGTTCCACTGCACACTTCCGCCACAATGGTCAAAATGGAGGTGTGTCATAAAAACATCGGTAATATCATCGCGATGAAAACCGTGTTTTTTTAGGGAATCGTCGAGATTGTAATCTCCCCAACGGTAGTAATAGCCGAAGAATTTTTCACTTTGTTTGTTCCCCATTCCAGTATCAATCAGTGTGAGCCGGTTGCCATTTTCAATAAGAAGGCAACGTGCAGCAATATCAATCATATTATTGTTATCGGCGGGGTTGGTTTTCGTCCAAAGTATTTTCGGCACAACGCCAAACATAGCGCCGCCATCAAGTTTAAAATTACCGGCTTCAATAGGGAATAAATTCATAGTCGGAAGAAATGAACCGCAAATTAACAAAAGCGTTACAAATCGTGCACTGAACTCTAAATTAATTATACTATTTTTAACAATTCATTAATATTTCGCAGCGGCGAAAAACCTTTTATTTACCGAAACCCAATTGAATGGTAGAACTCGCAGGAATTATAATATTAGGAATTTTGGCCCAATGGGTTGCATGGAAGTTTAAAATACCAGCTATTTTACCTTTAATTTTGATTGGGTTATTTGTAGGTCCGATTTCCACCTTTCTTTCTGAAAACGGCAATCAATGGCTACAACCAATTTGGAACGGTGAGAACGGTCTTTTCCCAGGTCAAAATCTTTTCTATTTTGTTTCGTTGGCAGTGGGGATAATTCTTTTTGAAGGCGGACTCACATTAAAACGAGGAGAAATTTCAAAAGTTGGCCCAGCTATCGGGAAGCTTATAAGTATAGGAGCAACAATTACATTCTTTGGTGCAGGAGTTGCTGCGCATTATGTGTTTGGCCTAAACTGGCGTATTTCGTTTCTTTTTGCGGCTTTGATAATTGTTACTGGACCTACCGTGATTACCCCAATCTTAAGACATATTCCGCTAAAAAAAGATGTAGCAGCCGTTCTTCGTTGGGAAGGAATTCTCATTGACCCAATAGGCGCACTTGTGGCCGTTCTTGTTTATGAGTTTATAAGCGTTGAAGGCGATTCAGGTTACACAAAACAAGCTTTGTTGGATTTTGGTAAAATTGTTTTAATAGGCATGGCTTTTGGTGTTTCGGCGGGTTATGCGCTTTACATTTCCATAAAAAAGAAACTTGTACCACATTATTTGTCAAACGTAGTTTCACTTTCTATGGTAATGGCGGTTTTTGTAATAAGTGATCTCTTTGCGCACGAATCTGGACTTTTGGCTGTGGTAGTAATGGGAATGTTTCTTGGAAATAGCGATTTGCCGAGCCTTAAGGAACTTCTCTATTTTAAGGAATCACTCAGCGTTTTGCTTGTTTCCATACTTTTTATTCTGCTTGCGGCAAATATAAGCGTGGAAGATCTTTTGTTGGTCTATAACGTGAAAACCGCAATTCTATTGGCGATTGTTATTTTTGTGCTACGACCGTTGACGGTCTTTGTCAGCACCATTGGGTCTTCGCTTAAAACCAATGAAAAAATCTTTATCAGTTGGGTTGGTCCCCGTGGAATTGTTGCTGCTGGTGTTTCTTCACTTTTTGGGGCACAACTGGTTTCAAAAGATGTTGTTGGGGCAGAATATATTACGCCCTTGGTTTTTGCCGTTGTTTTGGTAACTGTAATCATAAACGCCACAACAGCAAGAGTTATGGCTGGTTGGCTGGGTGTTTTATTAA
>DAIMFZ010000009.1:0-24369 GCA_036724225.1 Aequorivita sp. | reverse complement strand
TATTTTTCCAAGGTCTTTTTGGTCGAAATAAAGTGGAATTGTTTACAATTGCTTAATCAAGCCCGAAAACAGAGTAATCATATCCGGTTCCGCCTTGGCAGCCATAGCGATTATTTCTTCGATATTTACAGATTTCAGATTGTCCGGGTCACATTCATCGGTCAATACCGATACGGCCGAAACGGGTATACCCAAGTGATTGGCAACAATAACTTCAGGTACGGTGCTCATCCCAACGGCATCGGCTCCAATAATTTTTAAATACCTGTATTCGGCACGAGTTTCAAGCTGTGGACCAACAACGCTTGCATACACCCCTTTGTGAAGTTTTATGTTTTTTTCGGAAGCAATCTTTTCCAGTTTGTTGTTCATTTCGGCATTGTAAGGAGCGCTCATATCTACAAAACGTTCTCCCATTTTTTCAACCCCCCGAAAGGCGAGGGGCGAATCGCCTTGCAGGTTTATATGGTCATCAATAAGCATCAGTTCTCCTTTTTTGAAGTTGGTATTGATGGCTCCAGAAGCATTGCTGACCAATAGTTTTTTAATGCCTAAAAGGTGCATCACCCGCACAGGGAAGGTAACATCACGCAACGAATAGCCTTCATAGAAATGAAAACGGCCCTGCATAAGCACTACTTTTTTTCCCTCCAAAGTGCCAAAAATCAATTTTCCTTTGTGAAATTCAACGGTTGCCGTTGGAAAATTTGGGATTTGGTTGTAGCTTACTTCAGCTTCAATTAATACGTTTTCAATTATTTTTCCAAGGCCTGTACCCAAGATGATTCCTACTTCAGGATTTTCAAATCCGCGTTGTTGTAGGTATTCTGTGGCTTCTTCGATGTATTTTGTAATGCTCATAATTTTATAAAAAGTTTTTGTCCAAAGAGGGTGGAAGAAATTGCTGAAAAGCGTCCACATTTTTTATGTCTTCATAATAATCCACATCGTTCTTTTCTTCGAGGAGCACGAATCTTTCGTTTTTTAAATCGTTCAAAGTAGCATCCAAAACAGAACTGGTACCCCAATTTTTATTTTTAAAAATATCAGGTTTCAATTCTTTCATTCCCAGTAAATAATAGCCGCCATCGGTTGCTGGGCCAATTACAAAATTGTTGGTTTGCAACATATCAAAAGCGGCCTCAATATCTTTTTGCCCAAGTTCATAAATATCGGTTCCCACAATCATTACTTTTTCATAACCCATTTCGAAGAGCTCTGAAAATGCGTTTTCCATCCTTTCGCCCAAATCATTGCCAGTTTGCAATTTTTTTCTGAAAATATCCGGATTCCAAATATCGTCTTTGTGAATGTTTTCGGAATAAAAAATATATTTGTCCACGTTCAGTTTTTCTGTTATTTCCACTGAATGCTTCAGCAGAAATTTGTAGATTTTCAGCGCACTTTCATCGCCAACCGTTTTTGCCAAACGGGTTTTTACTTTTCCCAATTCGGGATTTCGCGTGAAAATAATCAATGCTTTTTTTGAAGTGGGAAAATAAAAGTCAAACGCCATTTCGTTCTCTCCGTCGGTGTCTTTTGAAGATAATAGTCCCATTTTTTAGCGGTTAGTGGTATGGTTTAATAAATAGGATTCCCGGCATGTAAATATTTGCTCCACATTTTTGAAAAAGTATGCACGTTTTCGGTTTCAGTTCCTGTGGAATCTATCACCGGATATCCAGCGTTTTTCCATTCAAAGATACCACCGTAAAGATTTTTTACATTGGTAAACCCCGATTTTTTTAGTTTTTCACCCATCCCTTCAGAGCGGATTCCCAACGAACAATAAACAATTATTGGAATGTTTTTATTAAGCTTTTGAAGCAGTTTTACTTCGGAAGAAAAATCGTTGAAGCCAATGTTTATGGCAGATTCCAAATGGCTTACTTTAAATTCCGCGGGTTCTCGGGCATCAATAATTATCACAGTATCATTCATTTTAAACATCCGCAATTCTTCCACAGAAATATAGGGAATACTTTGGGTGTTGTGTTGCTCTAAAAGTTTTTTCAATGGCTTTTGGGCCACTGCAAAATTTGAGAAGAATACCAGAAATAAAAATGATAGACTTATTTTCATGATTACTCTGTAACGGCGCCTTGGCAACTACTTCCAGCACCTGCGGTACAGCCATAACAGTGCTGTGAAATTATTATTTTTCGGTTGTTCAGAATTTCTTCGTTGTATTCTGAAATGTGCTGAATTTTGCTGGCAACCTTCAATTCCAATATTTGATTGAAATCGCAATCATATAAAAAGCCGTCCCAACTTATCGAAATTGTGTTTCGGCACATCACGTTTTTAACGGCAGCGGGATTGTATGCTTCCATCAATTGGTGCATATAATCTTCATAGTTTTCTGAGGCAATCAAATAGTCCAAAAAGCGGGAAATGGGAAGGTTCGTAATGGCGAAAAGATTGTGGAATTGTATCCCGAAATCTTCTGACAAAGCGTGTTTGAATTCCTTTTCCAAACTGGCTTGATCGCCCGGTAAAAAGGCGCCACTTGGGTTATAGACCAAATCCAGTTTCAGATCGCTGTTAGGCATTCCATAACCAACTGCATTGAGTTCCTGCAGTGCTTTTATAGATTGGTCAAAAACGCCTTCACCCCTTTGTTTGTCGGTTTTGCCACGCGTCCAGTGCGGCATGCTGCTCACCACGTGAATGTTGTGATTTTTAAAGAATTCCGGTAAATCGTGATATTTTTTGTTTGCCCGAATGATGGTCAAATTACTCCGAACAATAAAATCTTTTATCCCGGCTTTGCTTGCTTCATCAACAAACCAACGGAAATCGGGGTTCATTTCCGGAGCGCCACCAGTGAGGTCTAAAGTGTGGGCACTGGTATTTCGGATTACTTCCAAACATTGCTCCATTGTTTGCCGAGTCATTATTTCCTGTCGGTCCGGACCAGCATCTACGTGACAATGCTCACAAACTTGGTTGCACATATAACCTAAATTGATCTGAAGAATTTCCAGTTTTTTTGGGCGAAGCGGAAATTGGTCCGTTTCCTTAATTTTTTCAGAAAATAGCGGAAGCTCCCCGCTGGCAAAGATGCCATTGGAAAGTTTTTCAAGTTGTTTGTTAGCCAAAGCGAGATCGCTGTGGCGTTTATGAAGGGATTGTTGTTTTTTCTTTTTTTCTTTTAGCATAAATTTTTTTCTGAATTGTATTCGAATGAATTATTGTTGCAGAAGCGCGACGCATTGCGCTTCTACATTTCTAATTTATTCACCTTATTCATCATCATTACTCCATGAACTAGAGTAGCACCACTTTTTATGGCGGCGCCCACATGAACGGCTTCCATCATTTCTTCCTTTGTAATGCCGCGTTGCAGACCATCTTTGGTGTATGCATCAATGCAGTACGGACACATTTCGGTATGCGCCACAGCCAAGGCAATTAATGATTTTTCACGGGCACTGAGGGCGCCTTCTTCAAAAACTTTTGCATAGTAATCGAAAAATTTTTCGCCGAGTTCTTTGCTCCATTCGGTTATGTTTCCAAATTTGCGAAGGTCTGCTGGGTCATAATAAGTGTTGGCGGCCATGGTTGGTTTTATTTATAGTTACGGAATTTATTGAATTTTGGTTTTCAATGAAAGTAAATATAGGCAAGTAGTCTTTCAAAAGTAGAAATGCTTACGAAAGTTTTTAAACTTTCAATCAAAAGAATAAACAAACCCACTCTCTAAATCGTACTGGGAATTTGGAATTCCCACAGCAGGTGTTTCATCGTAAATAAAGGTATAGGTAGTCTTGAAAGCGAAGTTTTTAAAAAGTTCGACCATCAGTGTGCTTTGGTTGGAAATTCGATAGTTGCCAAAATCCTTTAATTTGGGTTGGTAATAGGTAGTACTGCTAAAACTCACTGTTTTTGTGGGGTACAAACTGAAGGAAATATATGAAGTGCTCCTGAAATCCCTTTGTATTGGGGTTATGTCATCGCTCAATTCATCTTGTTCATACATTATATGGGTGCCAAAATAAAATTTGTATTTTTCGGAAGAGGTCAATTTAAATCGTGGTCCAGTACCTAAAAGCCCACGGAATTCTATTTTTGAAACCTTGTTGTACTGCGCCTGAGCAAATACTTCCCAAGCAATGCGGGGGTGGAAACGGTAGTTGTAGCGAAGATGGGTAATGCCGCTGTTTTCAAATTTATTGCCTTCAATATTTTGTAAATCGACGTCGTTTTTTAGCAATACCAAATGTTTCTTCATTTTATACTGAACATGGATACTACTGCTAAAACCGAGATACTCATTGACATCTCTTTTCAATGAAAAATCAATGCTGGCTGAGCCTGAAAATCCTGAAGTGTCCGTAACCCTCCGAAGTGATTCGGCATTGAGGATTTGACATTTTGCAGAGAATGAAAAACCAAAAATAAGGACCGCGATTATAAACTTCATTTTATTTTACAATGATTGGTTAGCACCTTAAAAATAATCAAAAGATTTTAGGGAGAAGTATTTACGGGTTTTCCAGATAATTTTTAAGCGCTACAGCTTGATTGTAGGTTTCATTTTTGGCGCCATAAAGTAGTGTGAGCCGTTTTACTCTTGCTTTTTTCAGCAGTCTTGCAACCAAATCTGGATGTGCTTTGAGCTCAGTTTTATATTTGTTTGAAAATTCATCAAAGCGTTCCTCTTTATGGTCAAACCATTTACGAAGCTCTGTTGATGGTGCAATCTCTTTCATCCATTCGTCCAGTTTTGCGTCTTCTTTGCTCACTCCCCGTGGCCAGATTCTGTCCACCAAAATCCTAAAACCATCACTTTTTGAGGCGTCTTCATAAATCCTTTTAATTCGAATATCCATCTTTTCATATTTAATTTTACTGAACACTGAATACTGAACACTGATTGCTGAAAATCATTCCCCCCAATTCGCTATTTCATCTGCAGACCAAAGTTTAGGGAAAAATTTTCGCTGCTGATATTTGGGGTGAAGATATTTTTGCCATTCGGAACCCCCTGTGGCGGCTTTGGTTTCGCCTTTGCTGTTTAGATAATGGTTGGCGGTGTCTAAATGCACCAAAGGCCAAGCTACGTTGTAGAAATGGTCAAATTGTTTTAGCTTTTCCTTCAGTGCTACGGAAGGATTTTTCATTTGGGCTACTCGTTCTTCTAGTGTCTTGCCTTTTGTTTTTTCGGCCAAGCGTTTAAAATCATCTTCATATTTTTCAATGAATTGACGTAGGGTCAACGTCATTTTGCCCGTTTTTCTATTATATCCAGCATCTTTCCAATAGATGTTTTCAAAGTAATCATCCATATTAGGATTCGCGGGTAATCGTTGTTGGCCTTGACTATTTACGAGGTTTTCAAGCTTAGTGCAATAAAGCTCTAAATAACGGAATGATGCGCATTGGAAACCGCTGGCGGGTGTAAGTGTGGCCCGGAAAATATTGTAATCCTCATAACTCATACCGTCTTTCATAATATCAAAAGAAGTGATGAGCATTCGGGTGTATCTTTTGAGTCTTTCCAGTTTTGTAATCCAGATTTCTTCAGAAAGGTTTTCACCTTCAGAAAGCTGTTTTATTTCGTGAATCATCATCTTTAAAGTGAGTTCTGTAACCTGATGGTACATCACGAAAATTTCTTCATCCTTAAAATCGGTTCGCGTTTTTTGAAGGGAAAGCAAAGTGTCCACTTGGATGTAATCCCAATAGGTTATGGGTTTGGCCTGCAAAAGCCCGTTGAGGTAATTTTCGGGGTTTTCGCCAAGTTTAATATATTTTTCTTCTATTGATTTAATAAGCTCATTATTCATTAGTGTATTTTTTTTTGGGTGAATAGGTTTTGATAAGCACCAATTATGTGAAGTTTCCAAAACGACCTTAAAAATAACGGATTTTTTTATCTTTAGGAATAAATCGAAGTGAGTTTTAAAGAAAAAGCCTTGTTGCAATTTTGCGACAAGGCTTTTCAGAAGAAATATTTTTAAAGGCTATTAATAAAAATTAGCGCGATTATCTTCAATATCAGCTTTCTTTTTAAGGGCGTTGAAAACTGCGCTTGGAGCGGCGGGAGCTTCTTTGGAACTCAACTGATTTGCAAAATTTACGTAGGATTCTAATTTTGGTGCAGGGTTGAACGCAAGTACTTTTATTTTGTAAACACCAGTTTTTCCATCAATTAATTGTGTTTCTTCTCCTGGTTTGGTGCCAAAGGCCATACCCACTGCTTTTGGTTCACTACTTTCCCCAATGGTTGGAGAGGCCATACTAACGCCTGTGGCGCTTTGCACAACAACATTTTGGCTAGCAGCAATTTCTTGAAGCGAGTTCCCAGAAATGGATTCGCGAATTTTCTTTGCTTTTTTCTCATTGCGCAAAATAGGGGTAACGGTTGCCGAAGCATCTGTGGCAGACATTAAGCCTTTGTCATTTTTACGGGTAAGTTGAGTAATAACATAACCATTTGGCACACTGAAACGTTTGGTTTCGCCCACCTTGGTGTCTTCGTTGAATGCCCAGTTAACAATAGTACGGTTGCTTCCTATTCCTGGAATATTGGCATCCATTTTTCCGAGTTTATTTACCGGTTTTACTTCAAGGTTTTGTGCTTTGGCCAATTCGGCAAAATCGCCATCCTTTACGGCAACTTCAAATTTTGAGGCATTTGAAAATACTTCGTTTACCGTTTTTTCTGAAGGCTCAATGTTTTTTACAACAGTGGCAAGATTAATAGATTGCTTGGCTCCCGATTGTTTGCCAACTTCAACAATGTGAAAACCGAAGTCTGTTTCCACAAGGCCTATGGTTCCTGTTGGGTTGTTAAAAATAAATTTATCAAAAGGAGGAACCATTCTTCCAGGTGTTGAATTTCCAAGGTCGCCGCCGTTGTCGGCAGAGCCATCGTCAGAGAATTTTTTGGCAAGCTCGGCAAATTTAGATTTGTCTTTTTTCACAACACCCAAGATGCTATCGGCCAATTTTTGGGCTTCTTCCTTGGTTCTAGTTACCGTTTCAGGAGCGCGCATTGTGCCTACGTAACGAATCAATATATGTTTTGATTCTGCGGAATCGGGCATTTTCTTGGTGTCAAGAACTTTGGAAATATACAAGGCGTTATCCACTTTGTAAGGACCGTAAATATCACCTTTGTTTAAATTGATAAGGGTGTCCGCAACGGTTGGCGGAAGGTCCTTTTTAAACATCCAACGGTCAAAATAAGGAACATCAGAATTTGCGTTTACGTATTCTTCGTAATCTTTTGTATTTCTAAAACCTGAAATAGTGTCGTTTGCCTTGGTGTCTTGATTAAATTCAAGTTTATCATTCAACATTGCGGCAGTAGCTGTTTTGGCAGCTTCCAAATCAGCTTCGGACGGTGCTTCAGAGAAAAATACATATTGAATATCTGCTTGGGCTTCCACTTGGAAATCACTGGGGTGTACCGAAACGTATTTTTTAATTTCGTCGTCCGTAACTTTTACATCCTCATCTGCAATCTTGCTGTAAGGAATCTGTATATATTGAAAGTTTAAGTTGTCGTTCTGAAAATGATATTCCTGCTCACCTTCTGCAACTGTGGTGCGCAGGCCGCCTTTTATCATATTGTAATAGGTAGTTTGAAGTACACCATCAGCAGTGCTTTCTTCAAATTTGAGCCATTGCTTGTACATTTCGGGCGAAGAAGCCTTTATGCTGGCAATGTATTCCTGAATTTTACCCTCATCCACTTGCCCGGCTTCGTTCAAAAAGGTTTGGTTGTTGGCCAATGAGGTTTTTAAGGCATTGTCTATTTGAGCTTTTTCAGCGGTAATTCCAGCTTTTTCAATCTGCTCGTCCATAATTACCTTGCGCAGTTCGCGATCCCAAACCGAGTTCATGGCTTGCGATGTATTGCTGTTTTGACCCATATTGCGTTGCGTGGCTTCCACTTCTTCCATAAAAGATTGTCTAGAAATGTCGGTGCCGTTTATGGTTGCGATGGTGTCCTGCCCTTTTGGTCCGCTGCTGCCCTTGGTGAGCACATCACTTAAAATGAAGGCGAAAAGCGCCATTGCTATAATAAGGATAAGGAATATCCCTCTTTTTCTAATACTGTTTAAGATTGCCATTTGATGTTCAAATTTATAGGTGGCGAAAATAGCGTTTTCATCCCATTAATAAAAAAGTAAATCGAAAAAATTAAGGAAATGTTTAAAATGGCAATGTTGTAGAATAATGTGAATTCAGATTTCTATGATTTTTTGCCCTAACCCTAAAGGGAAATCATAGAAATCTTCATTTTCATCCTTTAGGATTGAGGCAAAAAAATGAAGATTTCTATTTCTCTATAATGGTTTTATTATATATACATTAAAATCTAATCCTCATGGACAATTTTAAGTTCCACCAGTTCAATTTTTGTATTGGAGACTTCCAAAATCGTGAAGATATAATCATCTATTTCAACAGTTTCGCCTTTTCCGGGAATTTCCTCGGTGTGGTTCACGATTAGTCCTCCGAGCGTTTCGTAGTTTTCGCTTTCCTCTAAATCAAGTTTGTAAGTTTCATTTAGGTGGTCAACCTCCAAGCGGGCGGAAAATTTATAATGGTTTTCTCCCAGTACTTCTTCTATAAGCTCAATGCTGTCATGCTCATCTTCAATGTCGCCAAAAAGTTCCTCTATAATATCTTCAACAGTAATGATACCGCTGGTTCCGCCGTATTCGTCAATGACTACAGCTAAGCTTTTCCGTTTTTTACTTAGGATGCCGAGCACATCTTTCACGAGCATGGTTTCAGGCACGAAAACCACAGGCATCAATACTTTTTTGAGGTTTTCTGGTTTTTTGAAAAGTTCAAAGGAGTGAACATAGCCCAAAATGTCGTCTATGTTATCATTGTAGATCAGTATTTTTGAAAGGCCGGTTTCGGTGAAAATTTTTGCAAGTTCCTTTGGTGATGTGTCTATATCTACCGCTACAACCTCAGTTCGTGGAATCATGGCTTCGCGCGATTTTACTTCGGAAAAATCCAGCGCGTTTTGGAATATCTGTATTTCCGAATCCATATCCTGTTTAGTTTCGGCAATTTCCATTTGTTCGGAAATGTAATTGCCAAGTTCCAGTTTGCTGAAAGTTAATTGAACGGTATCGCCTTCGGACTTAAAGATCAATTTGAGGACCAAATCTGAAATCCAAATTATGAATTCAGAAATAAAAGAGAAAAGGACGTAGAAGAAATATGCCGGAACTGCAAAAACTTTGACCAAGCTGTTCGCATAAATTTGAAAGAAAACCTTTGGAAGAAACTCAGCCGTGAGCAATATTATTAATGTAGAAATTATAGTTTGTACCAATAAACCGACGAAACCTGCCAATGGAATGTATTCCATCAAAAGATCGCCCATAAAGAAACTATAGATAACCAGCGCAATATTATTGCCCACTAGCATAGTAGCGATGAATTTTGAAGGGCGTTTGGTTATCTTTTTAAGAATCCCTGACAAGAAGTTGTTTTGCTTCTTTTCAATCTCGATGTGTATTTTGTTGGAAGAAACGTACGCAATCTCCATCCCCGAGAAAAAGGCGGAGAGAACGAGCATTGTCAATATGATTATTATACTGTAATCCATTTCAATATTTAATATTCAAGATTCAAAAATCAACCCTTCGACTGCGCTCAGGGTGACAATTTAAAAATTGTGAGTTTTCGCCAATCTGAAACTTGAAACCTGAAACTATTTTTTTTTCTCTTCCATCTTCTTTCTGAAATTTCTTTTAAAGAAAAACATAAAGATAGCAACAACTACAAAGAAGATGAAAAGATAGGCCCTGTTTCGTTCAGTACTCCAATTATTTACTGCTTCGAAAGCGAAAAATACTGCTATAACAAGGTATGCATATTCAAAAAAACGGTACACTTTATTTAACATCTTCGGTTTTGGTTTTGTCGATTAGTTGGACGCCTTGGTTTTTTCTGGACAAAAAGATAGTGAAATCTTGGTTACCATCAAATCTTGCCCCATCATTATAGGACCCATCCTTAAATTTTATTTGATAGGGTTGGTCGGTAAAGACCCACTCATTTTTTTGGTCCCAGTAGAGTTGATTGGCTTTTAGGACCACACTGTCTCCAGTTACCAACACTACATTTTTGCGCAAATCTACCAAGCCTGTATTTTCATACTGAATGGCGTAGTCTGAATTCACGGTACTTTTTTTGCCTTCTTTATCCCAAAAATGCACTTCAATTCCTTTGGGAAATTCTTTGTATGGAAATTCCAAATTTGAATAATCTAGCAATTTCTCGGCCAGCAGATTGGTCACGAGTTTTCCGGAGTCTGTGTATTTGAAGTTTATACCTTTTCCTTCGGCAACAGGAGCACCATCGGAAAGGCTGAGTTTTTTTACGTTTTGGTAATTGCTTTCACATGCAAAAAGCGTGATGGCCAATAGCAGGACCATCACGCTTTTAAACATATTTAAAGTGGTGTACATTCTTATAAATTAGGTACCCGTACACTTCCGCCAACCCAACAGTTGAAGCTAATGGTTTTTCCAGCCATTCCTTCGCTGAAAATATCGCTTGGTTGTGGGGCACGTTGTCTATAACTACTGGCGGCTGCCCTTGCGTTTGATGCTACGGAACCGTCCACTCGGGCAGCTTTGTCCATCATATCTGCGGCAAGCCAGTACATTGCTCTTTTTTCAAAAACGGTGTTTCCACAGTTGTTTGCGCTGTCTGCATACATTGCTCCAATTTTATAATAAGCAATTCCGGCAGATGGTTTTACTTCCAACATTTTGTTGTAATAAGTCCTTGCAGTGCCAAAACTTCCTTTTTTGCGGTAGTTTTCGGCTATGCTGTAATAGATTTTATATTTTTGGGCACTATTCTTTTCCAAGTCTGCTGCTTGGTTAAAATATTCCAAAGCCTTAGAGGCCTTGCCTTCAGCTTCTGCTTGTTTACCCAAAAGATAAGCTGAAGTGGAACTTGGTTCCAATTCGTGAAGACGTACGGCCAATTTGTGTGATAGTGGGCTGTCACAATCTTTGACATCTAGCCTGTTACTGGCAGCTTTAATCCAATCTATATCGTTCTTTTTCTGCTCGTAGTCTTTTTCATAAAGCGGAATAAGGTTTGGGCAATCTGCCAATTGGCCGAGTTTTATGTTTATACTTTCTTCAACTGTAGCATAAACCCCTAAATTGTTTTCATATACTTCTTTAGCACGTTGTTCTTTATCGGTAAGTGCTGTTCCTGCTTCTTCTGCATCCATTAATGGAGTTAATTTTGCAGCAAGACTATTTTTTTCTGTGTCTATTTTTGAAGTTACAACGTCATAAAGATTAAAGATATCTTGAAGATCTTTTTGTTTGTTATTGTATAGATCTACAGCCAGTGAGAAGTAAGCATACAAACTTTTTCCGCTGGTGAAGTCTTCAGGATATTTTTTGAAAGCATCATCATAGGCTTTAAATTGTTCGGCTTGTGAACCAATGTTATTGTCAAATTTTATTTGGGCAATGGTGGATAGCACATCGCCTTCTTTGGTTTGTTCAGGAAAATTTTGCAGTCTTAATTCCCATGCTTTTATCAGGTCTTTCACTTTACTTTTGTCGCCTTTTTCCTCAATAAAATATTCAAACATTTTTACAGCATATTGGTATATGGCGATATTATGCTTTGGACATTCTATTATAAGTTTTTCATAATAGGGAAGGGCAGCTTCATAGTTTTTTACTTTGGCTGGTTCACTAAAATATGACATTGTAATTTGGCAATCATCCGGAGCTTGGGCAAAAGATTTTCCAGAGACTGTAAGCAGAGCAATTGTAAATAATAAAATGAATTTTGTTTTCATGGTAATGCTATTAATAGTTTTAATCGATTAATCTTTTTTCGAACCAACGGTCGTTTAATGAGAAGCTTAAATAGGTATTAAAAAAGTTTTCCTGTATTAAACCAAAATCGGTGGTTCCACGCCTTCCGAGTTCTACCCCTATATTCATATTAGAGAAAAGTCGACCAACAGGTAACCCAACTCCAAAAGATATGCCAAACTCGTTTATGTCCTGTCCGCTGAACTCCATTCCCGTTTGTTCAAACCTTGCCCCAGCCCTGTAAACTACTCTTTTAAAATAATTTCCGAAGGAATTGTAATTGGGTATATAATAACCTCCCAGTCTAAATTTGGAAGCATTTTTATAAGTTACATTTTCAATGGTGAAGGAGCGGTTTGTGAAATTACTTGTTTGTTGTTTTACGTACTCCATACCAATTCCCCAGTTTTTGGACTTGCTAATTGCGGCACCCAGTGTAAGTTGTGATGGAAAGGTAAATTTGGTGTTCGGCACTTCTATTTCCCTTTCATCAACAGTATATATACCAGTTGGCAGTATAGATACACTACCCGTTTTTCGATAGTTTTCCGAGTTAAAATTTGTTCCAGGGCTAAAAGTTAATGCTCCGGTAAGTTCAAGATTTTCGGAAATCATCCTTTTGTAAATTGCCCCAACATTAAAACTGAACCCAGATAGTTCAGACCTATTAATTACACGTGTTCCATACTGAAGGTACGTTTTTTGGGTTACAGCGGTATTCTCAATTTTACCAAAGTTGTAATTGAGATCTACGCCCACACTCAATTCTGGAATAACTTGATAACCAACGGAAAGGAAAGCTTTGTTCAAGCCACCAGTTCCGGTATATTGTGTCATGCCATCTGAGAGTTCCGAATAAAAATCATAACCAACGGATGTATATGGTATCAAGCCGAAACCCATCCCGAATTTTCCCATTGGAATTCCCATTCCTAAGTAGTCCAAGGTTGAGGTAGAAGTTTTTTGGCTTCCTGTGTCTGTTTTTTGGGTTGTAGTGCTATGGCTTGCCCCCACCGAAAAGTTAACCAATCGCAATCCTGCATATCCCGCGGGATTCTGAAAATTTATATGTATGCTGTCAGAGAATACTCCCAGACCTGCCATGGACCTATTTTCGGCTGTACCGCGAAATTTAAGTGACCCAATCCCATAAAAGGAATAGGGTGATGTGGTTCCTTCCTGAGCCAAGGCTGTGGCTGCTAAAAGTAAAAATAAACCAATTATTATTTTTCTAAACATGAATGATTGTTATATGCTAAAATATGGTTCAATCCCTCCAATAAAAAATTTGAGTTGGCAAAGATGTCATTTTTTATGCTATCTCGCAAAAAATGTATGTCTCCTCCTGTTAAAATAACTGTTAAATTGTCGTAATTTTTATTATACGCTGCAATAAACCCATCAATTTCATATAAAATCCCATTTAAAACACCAGAATGGATGGAGGTTTCTGTATTGTTTCCAACAAAGTGTTTTGGGTAGTTTGCTTCAAGTAACGGTAATTTTTCGGTAAAGGTATGCAAGGCTTTATAGCGCATTAAAATACCTGGCGAAATGGCGCCACCCAAATATTCGTTTTCCAAATTTAAAAAATCAAACGTAATGCATGTTCCGGCGTCAATAACCAGCACATTTTTGTTTGCATATTGGGCTGCCGCTGCACTAACCAAGGCAATTCGGTCTATTCCCAAAGTGCGCGGGCTTGTGTATTTATTGGTGAATGGGACCTTGGTTTCGTGGTCCAAAACCAAAACTTCGCAATGTAACTTTAATATGGACAATTGATCTTCAGAAAGATTTGCAACCGAAGAAACAATACAATTGGATATTTTAGGAAAGGCTACGAAAATTTCAGCAAGCGTATTCAAAAAATCTTTATTGATACACTTTTTTTTAATCTTAAGTTTTCCAGAATCGAACACTCCGAGCTTTATTAGCGTGTTTCCAACATCAATTGCGAGGTTCATTTTTTTATTTAAGGCGTTAAAAATACAACTTGGTTATTTAACTCATTGTTAAGATGGTATTAAAACGGGCAAATTTTCTGCGGTTATTTTTTCATTAATGTTTTGCAAAAACGAAAATAGCTTTATATTTGCCGTCTCAATAATGGTGCCTTAGCTCAGTTGGTAGAGCAATGGACTGAAAATCCATGTGTCCCTAGTTCGATTCTTGGAGGCACCACTTAAAAACCCGAAACATCAGTTTCGGGTTTTTTGTTTTATGAAATCTATTTTATCATTTCCTCAAAAGCAACTACAGTCCCAAACCCTTTTTTCTTGAAATAATCCATGTCGGTATCATTTCCCGTTACTAAAATAAAATCGCCGCCCCAAGCTCCCAAGCTCTTTATAGTTTTTGGATAATCGCTGAAGAGCTGTTCTTTAATAGTTGGCAGTTTTATAATTTGTGAAATTATTTCCTCGTGCGCATCCATCAATGTTTCAAAATCTGAAAGTGAATGGCAGAGCAAAAAATCAGTACTGATTTTCGAAATTCTTTGAATCTCTTTTTTATTTATTGAAGAAGATTTGTAACGCGCAATCCCTTCTTTGCTGTCCTGTTTTTTATTCAAATGCACAAAAAATAAAGAATTGGTGAACTCCCACGGAAGCTGTGCTTTTCTAAATTCTGGTTTTTCGTTTTCCAATTTGTATAAAATGGGAGAGTCATTTTGCGCTGCTGCAATATCGTAACCACTACCTCCAAAACTGTTTTCCAAAAGTTCAAAGGCATCCACATTTGCCCATTGCGCAATGTTGTTTATTAAAGTGGAAGAAGTCCCCAAGCCCCAATTTCGTGGGAAATCCAAATTCGTCTTTACTTGAAAACCGATTTCATTATCTAAAAATTTCGGGTTCAATTCTTTTGCTTTCTGAAGAATTTTAAAAAGCTGATTGTGTATCAAATCTTCGGTTTTTAATGAAGAATTCTGTATATCTGTTATTTTGAAATCTGCTTCAAACCAGACTGAGCCTTTTTCATCAAAACTTTTCCACTGTATTCCTTCTTTTTCCACAGGAACCACTTCTAAAGACTGCCCCAGTTTTGTGGGAATTGCGAGCGCGGTTGCTCCATCGAGCACGACATATTCGCCCGTGAGCAGTAATTTTCCGTTGCTGTGAAATATTTTTTTCAAAATTTTCCTAAACTTCTAAACTCCTCTAAAAATTCCACCACCGAATTATGTGAAACAGGATTATTCACAAAATATTCAATTGCCTTTTCTTTTTCATCTTTAGTAGCGTGCAGTTGGTTCAAAATATTCATCAAGTGCATTTTCATGTGTCCCTTTTGGATTCCCGTGGTAACCAAAGAACGGACGGCCGCAAAATTTTGCGCAAGCCCAGCCACGGCTATAAGCTGCATCAATTCTTTCGCATTAGGTTTTTGAAGAATTTCAAAAGCAAGTTTGGTCAATGGATGAAGTGATGTTAATCCGCCAACGGTGCCAACGGCCAAAGGCAATTCAATCCAAAAAGTGAAAACGCCGTCTTCAATTTTTGCATGGGTCAGGCTGCCGTAATAACTGTTTCGTGCAGCATAAGCATGAACACCGGCTTCCACAGCTCGGAAATCATTTCCCGTAGCCAAAACTACTGCGTCCACACCATTCATAATGCCTTTGTTGTGCGTAACTGCGCGACGCGATTCAGTTTTCGCGATTGCAATGGCGCGCACAAATTTTTCTGCAAAATGCTTTCCCTCATAATGTTTTGTGGTAAGTTCTTCCACTTTACAACTCACTTCGGCACGGACCAAACACTCGGGAACGTAGTTGGAAAGGATGCTCATCACTACTTCCGGATAGGTATCTTTTTTTTGGAATGCTTCAAAATTTTTAGCCGCTTCTTCAAAAGTATGCGCCATTTTTTCCAAACAACTGTTGATGAAATTGGCGCCCATCGCGTCCAAGGTTTCAAAAGTGGCGTGAATGTAAAAATAGCCTTCCAAAATATGCGATTTGTCCACCAATGAAAGCTTCAAAAGTCCACCGCCACGGGCTTTCATATTTTTTTCGATGGATTGTATACTGTTGCGAAGTCTTGGTTTTACTTCCTCAAAAAAATCTTCAATATCCTTTTCACTTCCAAAGAAATTGAAATGTATTTGCCCGTTTTTTTCCGTGGAAATCACTTCTGCCTTAAACCCACCACGCTCCAACCAAAACTTGGCAGCATTACTGGCGGCAGCCACCACCGAACTTTCCTCGGTAACCATCGGCAAAGCGTAAAGTTCCCCATTAATCAGAAAGTTGGGTGCAATGCCAAAAGGTAAATAATAATTGGACAGGGTGTTTTCAATAAAATCATCGTGAAGTTGCTGTAGTGAAACATCTTCATTCCAGTACTTTTTTAGAATTTGAACGGAATCAGAATCGTTTTGTAGGTAATTTTCTGCAAGCCATTCAATCTTTTCTTCCTTTGATTTTTTTGAAAATCCAGAAACGGGTTGGTTCATGTAAATAAGTAAATTTAAAGAGCAAAGATAGTGTTTCGTTGAAGTTTCTTCAGAATCATTTAAAAATAGAAAAAGTTATCTAATTGATTTGATGAAAGATGAAATTCCTGCATATCCTTTTTCCGAAAGCATTTTTATAAAGGCACTGCCAATGATTGCTCCATTTGTGTGTGTTGTAGCCTGTTTGAATGTTTTCGAATCGCGAATCCCGAATCCCACAATTTGAGGATTTATGAGTTTCATTGAAGCAATCCGTTTAAAATATTTTTCTTGCTCCGTCCCTAAATCTTCAGTACTACCAGTAATGCTGGCGCTACTTACCATATAAATAAATCCTTTGGAAGCCTCGTCTATCTTGCGGATCCGTTCTTCCGAGGTTTGAGGAGTTATCAAAAAGATATTTATAAGATTGTATTTTCGGAAAATTTCAGCATAATGTTCTTTGTATTCAGCCAAAGGAAGGTCTGGAAGGATCAAACCGTCAATGCCAATTTCAGCACATTTTTTACAGAAATTTTCCACCCCAAATTGAAGTACAGGATTGAAATAGCCCATCAAAATAAGTGGAATGGAAACCGTTTTTCGAATGTTTTTTAATTGCTCAAAAAGTAAATCCGTAGTCATTCCATTTTTTAAAGCCACTTGTGAACTTGCTTGAATGGTGGGGCCATCTGCCAAAGGATCACTGAAGGGCAAACCGATTTCAACCATATTCACACCACTTTTTTCCAATTGCTGAAGTATTTCAACTGTATCGTCAAGTTTTGGAAAACCAGCCGTAAAGTAAATGGAAAGCAGTTTTTTGTTTTCTGAAATTTTTTGTTGAATTCTGTTCATCACATAAAAACCTAACAGGTTTTCAAAACCTGTTAGGTTTGATTTATAGTTTGAAATAATTTATATAAGTATCTAAATCTTTATCGCCGCGTCCGCTCAAATTTACAACTACCACGTTATCTTTTTTAAATTTTCTTGTTTCAAAAATTGCGAGGACATGACTGCTTTCAATAGCAGGAATTATACCTTCCAGTTTGCAAAGTTCCATTCCGGCCTGCATCGCTTGGTCATCCGTTATTGAAATAAATTCCCCGCGCCCGCTTGCAAAAAGATTGGCGTGCATCGGGCCAACGCCAGGATAATCAAGTCCCGCTGAAATAGAGTAGGGCTCGATAATTTGTCCGTCCGCAGTTTGCATCAATAGCGTTTTGCTGCCGTGGATTATTCCAACTTTTCCCAAAACTGAAGTCGCTGCACTTTCGCCACTATCAATTCCTTTTCCGGCGGCTTCCACGGCGATAATTCCAACTTCCGACGTGTCCAAAAAATGATAAAAAGCACCGGCGGCATTACTGCCACCGCCCACGCAAGCAACCACAAAATCGGGGTTTTCGCGACCTTCTTTTTCGATTAATTGACTTTTTATTTCTTCCGAAATCACACTTTGAAACCGAGCTACCATATCTGGGTACGGATGCGGCCCAACAACGCTACCTATTATATAATGAGTATCCACCGGATTATTGATCCAATCGCGAATGGCTTCGTTAGTAGCGTCTTTTAGGGTTTTGCTCCCACTGGTTGCCGGAACTACTTTTGCGCCCAACATTTTCATGCGGGCAACGTTTGGCGCTTGCCGTTCAATGTCAATTTCTCCCATAAAAACGATGCATTCCAAACCCATCAACGCGCAAACTGTTGCAGTTGCAACACCGTGTTGACCTGCGCCGGTCTCGGCAATGATTCTGGTTTTACCCAAACGTTGCGCCATTAAAATCTGGCCGATGGTATTGTTCACTTTGTGCGCACCCGTATGACAAAGATCTTCGCGTTTTAAATAGATTTTGGTATTGTATTTTTCTGAAAGTCGTTTCGCAAAATAAAGCGGCGTTGGCCTTCCCACATAATCTTTCAGTAATTGTTGGAATTCTTTTTGAAAAGATTCCTCCGCCATTATTTGCAAGTAATTCTGCCGCAACTCTTCCACATTCGGGTACAGCATTTCAGGAATGTAAGCCCCCCCAAACTCGCCGTAGTATCCTTTTTCGTTAACGTTAAAAATCCCAGGCGTAGCCGAAGGAATCTGTTGCTTGTTCTGTTTCATAATTCAGTGTTCAGTCGTGTTTCGTGGGTCATTTCAGACCTGTTTCAATATTTCGATAAATTCTTCCAAAGCAGAAACATTCTTCATTCCCGGCTCAATTTCAAACTTACTATTCACATCAATAGCGTGAATGGGAAGGTCTGTTTTTAGCAATTCTATTAGTGAATCAATTTCTTCCAAACCAATTCCACCGCTTAAAATAAAAGGTTTCTTTAAGGTGTAATCTTTCAGAATTTCCCAATTGAAAGTGTATCCATTACCACCTTTTTCTTTTCCTTTTGTGTCGAAAAGGAATGCATCTACTTTGTTTTGAAAAATGGATAACTGATTAAAATCGAAGTCATCATCAACGCCAAAAGCTTTCCATACCAGCACATCGGGGTAATACATAACGAGATGTGCTTGCAGACGAACCACATATTCCTTATCTTCGTTTCCGTGAAGCTGAATTACATCCAACGAATGTTTATGGGCCAAATAAATGACTTGTAAAATTTCTTCATCCACAAAAACCCCCACTTTTTTAATTCCTTGTGGCAGTGACGGAATTTCTTCGCCATCATAAAATCTGGGACTTTTATCATAAAAAATAAACCCCAAATAATCTGGATGAAGCGCGGCAACTTCAGCAATGTTGTGTTTCATTCCGCAGATTTTTAACAATGGTTTCATCTTAATTTTTCAATAAAAAGTTTAGCAGTTTCACTAGGATTTTCAGTTGTCATAAAACTTTCGCCTATCAAAAATCCTTGAAAACCGTATGTTCTCAATTCCTTTATTATTTCTACATCACTGATTCCGCTTTCGGAAATTTTTACAAAATCCACTGGGATTTCTTTTGCAAGCTTTCTGCTGGTCTGAATATTAACTTTGAAATTTTTCAGGTTTCGGTTGTTTACGCCTATCATATCTACATTAGGCAATAATGATTTTTGAAGTTCTTCACGGTTGTGAACTTCTAACAATACATCGAGTTTTAAACTTTTTGCCAAATGCGAAAACTGTTTTAATTCTTCCGCAGAAAGACAGGCGGCAATCAATAAAATTGCATCGGCGCCGTAAGCTTTCGCTTCGTAAATTTGATAGGGATCAATTATGAATTCCTTTCGAAGAATAGGAATTGAAACTGTTTTTTCAGCAACCAAAAGATCATCTAGTGAACCGCCGAAAAAGTTGGAATCCGTTAAAACTGAAATTCCTTTTGCTCCAGCAAGTTCATAGCCCGAAACAACTTCGTGCAACAAAACCTTGTCGTTTATAACCGATTTACTGGGCGAACGGCGTTTATGTTCGGCTATAATACCTGTGGTTGAAATTCGCAAAGCCGCTGCAAGTGATTTCGTTTCCTTTGCGAATAGTGGAAATTTTTCAAGTAACCGTACTGGAATTGCTTCTTTTTTCGCTGCAACTTCCTTGAATTTATAGGCTGTAATGTTATCTAAAATTGTCATTTTTTGAGTATTGAGTATTGAGTATTGAGTATTGTTTCTTGGCTCTTGATTCTGTATTCAAACTGATATTTGTTGTAATTTCTTTAATGAATTCAGTGCTCTTCCAGATTGCAAAGACTCTTTCGCTTTTTCAAAACCAAATTTAATAGTGCAATTTTCAACTATTGAAATGGCCATTCCGGCATTGGCGCATACCACATTGTTTTGAGCTTCCGTTCCTTTTCCATTCAAAATATTCAGAAAAATATCAGCGGAATCCTTTACTGTTTCGCCACCAAAAATTTCTGATTCTTCAATTTGCTTCACCCCTAAATCTTTCGCGTTCAAAACAATTTCCGAAATTTTTGAAATCACTTTCACCGGCCCAGTCAACGAAATTTCATCGTACCCATCCATCGAGTGCAAAACAGCGTAATTTTTCTCACTTTTTTGATAAAGATAGCCATACATCCGCGCCAATTCCAAATCAAAAACTCCGACTAATTGATTTTTTGGAAAAGCTGGATTTACCATTGGCCCCAATATGTTGAAGAAGGTTTTTACACCTAATTCTTTGCGAATTGGCGCAACATTTTTCATCGCAGGATGGAATAGGGGAGCGTGCAAAACGCAAATTCCAGCTTCGTCCAAACTGCGTTTTAAAAAATCATTTTCGTTGCTGAATTTTATGCCCAAAGCTTCCATAACATTACTGCTGCCACTAACTGAGGAAACGCCGTAATTGCCGTGTTTGGTTACTTTTATTCCTGCGCCAGCCGTAACGAAAGATGCCAAAGTTGAAATATTAAACGTGTTTTTGCCGTCGCCGCCGGTGCCGCATAAATCGATATTGTTGTATTCGCTGAAATCAACAGCCAAACACAAGTCCAATAAAGCATCCCGGAAACCTTCCAATTCTTCCAAACTAACATTTCGCATCATGTAAACCGTCAAAAAAGCAGCAATTTGGCTTTGGTAGTATTTTCCTTCAGAAATGTTTACCAAAACGGTTCGCGCTTCGTCTTTGCTGAGTTGCTCGTGGTTTATTAATCTGTTTAATATCTGTTTCATTTTTAAGTCGATGGGTTTAAAAGTTTAGTTGAATTTACTGCCAACTGCTACTGAACACTGATTACTTTTTCTCAGCTTTCCACCCAGTTTTTAATAATCTGTTTCCCCATTGGCGTCAGCACACTTTCGGGGTGAAATTGTACCCCACATATATCGTAAAATTTGTGACGAACGGACATAATTTGCCCATTTTCGTCTACGGAAGTGATTTCCAAAACCTCTGGAAAATCTTCTTTTGAAATCACCCAACTGTGGTAACGACCTATTTCAATTTCTTTTTCAAGACCTTTAAAAAGCGGTTCGTTTTCGGAAGTAATAATTGCTTTTGTGGCAACGCCGTGAAAAACTTTGCTCAAATTTTCCAGCTTTCCGCCAAAAACTTCGCCTATTGCTTGTTGCCCTAAACACACGCCAAAAATTGGTTTTGAAGTTGCATATTTCTTTATCACTTCTTTCAACAAACCAGCTTCATCGGGAATTCCTGGGCCGGGCGAAAGCAGAATTTTATCGTAGTTTTCAACTTCTTCCAAATAAAACTTATCGTTTCGCATTACGGTTACTTCGCAATCCAATTCCTCTAAATAGTGGACGAGATTGTACACAAAACTGTCGTAATTGTCTATTACTAATATTTTCATATTATATGCTTTCGGCTAATTCCAGCGCTTTTGTCAAAGCGCCGAGTTTGTTATAAACTTCCTGTAATTCGTTTTCTTCAATGCTTTCCGAAACCACGCCAGCTCCAGCTTGATAGTGCAAAGTATGGTTTTTGCTCATAAAAGAACGTATGATAATCGCGTGATTAAAGTTACCGATGAAATCCATAAAGCCAATGGCGCCGCCGTAAAATTCTCGACTTCTATTTTCATATTTTTCCAGCAGTTGCAGTGCTTTGTGTTTTGGAGCGCCACTCAAAGTTCCTGCGGGAAATGTGTCGGCAACAATCTGCATTGTGGAAGTTTTCGGATTTTTTGTAGCCGTAACTTTGCTCACCAAATGAATTACGTGCGAAAAAAATTGAACTTCCCGATAGGTTT
This sequence comes from Aequorivita sp., assembly GCA_036724225.1. Lineage (GTDB taxonomy): Bacteria > Bacteroidota > Bacteroidia > Flavobacteriales > Flavobacteriaceae > Aequorivita. Next base: position 2,429 of record DAIMFZ010000009.1, on the reverse strand, counting down.
CAACTTTTACATTTGTGCCGTGGCGACTTAAATCGTTTCGCGCCAAGTCAACAAGCATCACGTGTTCGCTGTTTTCTTTTTTGTCTTCAGAAAGTTTTTTGGCGAGTTCTGCGTCCTGTTCATCGTTTCCGGTGCGTTTAAAAGTTCCCGCAATTGGGTGGATTTCTGCTCTGTTTCCTTTTACAATCAACTGTGCTTCCGGCGAACTTCCGAAGATTTTAAAGTCGCCATAATCGAAATAGAATAAATAAGGCGAAGGATTCACGCTTCGCAAAGCTCTGTAAACATTGAATTCGTCGCCTGTAAATTTCTGTGAAAAACGTTTGCTGGGCACAATTTGAAATACATCGCCGCGCTGGCAATGTTCTTTACATTTTCGAACCAAAGCTTTAAAATCTTCATCGTTTAGATTTGTGGTTCGTTCGCCATTTCTTTTAAAAGGATATTCTGCAAAACTCTTCGATTTTAAAATCTGTTCAATTTGCGGAATGTTGTTTTCAGATTCAAAAGTGTGCGCAAAAATGTACGCTTCGTTATTGAAATGATTTATTGCAATTATATTTTGATAAACGGCGTAATACAAATCTGGCATTTCAAGATTTTCCTCTTTTTTTGAAAGTTGAATATCCTCGAAATACCGAACCGCGTCAAAAGCCATAAAACCGAAAAGCCCGTTGTTTATGAATTTAAAATTACCCACTTCCGAAGAAAATGAAGATGCAAATCCATCCAAAATATTTGGGACATTCGTGTTTTCTGAAATTTTTGTATTTAAATTTTTTCCATCCGGAAAATTTTGAAAAATGGTTTCATCTTCAACTTTTATGGAAGCAATTGGGTTAAAGCAGATATAACTAAAACTATTGTCATTGGCGTGATAGTCGCTGCTTTCCAGCAATATGCTGTTCGGGAATTTATCGCGCAACCGCAAATACACCGAGACCGGCGTGAGGGTGTCTGACAATAGCTTTTTTGAATATGTTTTTAAATTGTATTTCAATTTCTAAATTTTGTCGTTTCGGCTCCGCTCAACGACCGACTTAAGTACCCTGAGCGGAGCCGAAGGACGCGGGAACTCAAATAAAAAAAGGCTTGTCGTGATTGACAAGCCTTTTCGTATATGTTTTATACCATAGGTGTTCTGCTCACGACGTTTTCCGTAAGTTTTTCCACCACCAAGTATTTGTTGTAAAGTTGTTCATTGTTTGAGGTTCAAATATAGAAAGCTATTTTTTAAAAATTCACTTTCTGATAATTTTTTTTGAAATTTTGTTTCACTTCGTTCATATTGATTAATTTTACCAAAAATTTAAAAAATGGCAGATCTGACCCAACAACAGTGGTGTGAACAATGTGAAAAGGATGACAATGCAGTTATTTTAGATGTGCGCACCGATGCTGAATTTGAGGAAGGCTACATTCCCGGAGCGCTTCAAATTGATATATACAATGGCGCGGAATTTCTCAAAAAAGCAAAGGAGCTCGACCCCCAAAAAAACTATTACATATATTGTCGTTCCGGTGGCAGAAGTGGGCAGGCTTGTATGCTGCTCAATTCCATCGGCGTAAAAAATGCTTACAACTTAAAAGGTGGTATTATGGAATGGGAAGGTGAAATAACTACTTAAAAAAAATATTATGAAAAAATTATCTATTCTTTTGGGTCTTACCGTAGTGCTATTTTTCACAGCTTGCAAAGACAAGAGCGTTGCACAGGAAATCCATGTTTTAACACCAACGGAATTCCACGATGCCACAGCAAACAAAGTGGTACAATTGGTAGATGTACGCACACCGGAAGAATTTGCGGAGGGTCATCTTGAAAATGCAGTGAACATCAATGTTTCTGAGACGGATTTTATAACCCAAGTCGAAAAATTGGATTTGGATAAGCCTATATTTATCTACTGCCGAAGCGGAAAAAGAAGCGCAAAGGCTGCACTGATTTTAAAAGACGTTGGTTTTAAGGAAATCAACGATATGCAGGGCGGTTATCTTCACTGGGAAATGGAAAATTTTCAAGATAAAAATTAGTTCTACCTACCCATTCGGTGTATCAGCTGAAGGTCCATAACTGCCTGGCACCAGAATATCCATTAACCTGTAATAAACGCCCAACTGCGCCCTGTGATGCGTTATTTGGTTAAGCCCGTGACGGATTGCGCCATATTTTGTCCACTCCATTAGTTTCTGACCGTTCATTTGTATGCTCCAATTTGGTTTTAAATCATCTTCATTTGCCGCATCCAAAGCTTTTATTACAGCTTTATATTGTTTGTCTAAATACGCTTCTAAATCTTCCTTGCCGTTTATTTTTTCTGGGTTATAGCCAGCAGAGAGATCCAAAAAATCTGTATTTAATATTAATTCTCATCTGCCAAAAATATCCACGATCTGTATTCTCAAATTCATTAATTTTCTTCTTTTTT
>DAIMFZ010000008.1:0-25626 GCA_036724225.1 Aequorivita sp. | reverse complement strand
AGTACAAAATTATAATCTATTGTAAATTCCCCATTTACGTCTAAAGCTACTGTTGGATCATTACAAGTTAAAATAGGTCCAATATTATCTGTAACGGTAACCGTAGCAGTACAGGTTGAAACATTTCCATTTACATCCGTAACCGTAAGTGTAACCGTATTTGGACCTATATCAGCACAGGTGAAACTGCTTGGTGAAACTGAAACTGATGCAATGCCACAATTATCTGTAGAAACGTTATTTACATCAGCAGCTGTAATACTTGCATTGCCAGCAGCATCTAAAAACACTGTAGCATCTTTGCAAGTAGCAATTGGATCAATATTGTCTTCAACGGTTACAGTAGAAGTACAGGTTGAAATATTACCATTTACATCGGTTACAGTCAATGTTACTGTATTTGCACCGATATTAGCACAAGTGAAAGACGCAGGAGAAACGCTTAAAGAAGCAATTCCACAATTATCACTAGAACCATTGTTTATATCTGATGCTGCAATTGTTATATTTCCAGTAGCATCAAGTTGTGCTGTAAAAGCTTTACAAGTTGCCACAGGATCTATATTGTCTTGAACAGTTACGGTTGCAGTACAGGTGTCAAAGTTTCCAGCTGCATCTGTTACAGTAAGAGTAACTGTGTTTGGGCCAACCTCCGCACATGTAAAAGTACTTGGAGAGACACTTAAAGTAAAAAATCCTGAATCATCACTTGAACCACCATCAACATCGGCAGCAGCAAGCGTTGCATTTCCTGCTCCATCCAATTGAATTGTAGCATTCATACATACCGCTACTGGTGGTGTTAAATCAGGTGGCAAAACAAGATAGCTACAGCCAGATTTTGCAGTAGGTACAAATTCATTGGTGTCATTATTTGACCTATATTGAATATCATTAATTATTGCTGCCAATTCAATAGCAGTTCCAGTAATTGGAAATCCACCAGGAACCGCAGTGCAATCAAACTGCCAGTTGTCAACCTCGGTTTCAGGAGGTCCTGCAGCATAAAGTCTAATAGCGTTTACTCCATTGGTCAATTGGTCAGGCAATGCCGTGGTTGTGCTTGAAGTATTAGCTCCATCCCAATCGGCATCTGTTGTACCCCCTGGATCTACATTGCTGTGTATTCCGGTAATAAAATTGGGTGCAGCAGCTGTGCCTTGAAAAGCAAATAATTGGTCTCCAGTAGAAGACAATATGCTTGCGGACATAAAACTACCTGGTAAAGTAACAATATCACCTGCACTCATTGCAGAAGAAGCATACCAAGTTGCACTGCCATCTCCTGCACCTATACACGTAATTGTATTTGGGTTTGAAACTCCACAATCCGTAAATTTTATATTCGTTCCAGCAATTATATCTTTTAAAATTATAAAGGCAAAACCATCATTGCCATCAAGATTAAAGCCAACAAAAGCGATATCACCTGGAGCTAAAGTTGTGGAAGGCGGTTCATTAATAGTTACATTAATAGAACAGGTCGCGCTATTTCCAGCTTCGTCAGTAGCGGTTAAAACCACAGAGAAAACACCAACGCCGACCATAGTACCAGCGGTTGGCGATTGAGTAATTGTGATGTTTGCCGGTATTGAAACATTATCCGTTGCGGTAGTTCCAGTTACTAAATCTGGTATTGCAGCCATTCCGTTTACCCCTGCTGTGATTGGTGCAGGAGTTGCTGCACACGTAATTACGGGTGGAGTAGTATCACCCCCAGCGCTAATTGTAAAAGTACATCCCGCAGGCACAACTGGATTATATACACTACTATCGTTGCCGTTCCAATTTGCACGGTTGTTTACCAAAGCACGAATCTGTGCCGGCGTGCCAGATACTGGACCTCCTGCAAGGGTGCAACTGAATTGCCAGTTGTCCTGCTCAGGGATTAATCGAACTGCAGTAGTACCAGTAACCAAAGCATTTGGAAGTGCAGATGTTGTATTTGTAGTTGCCGCTCCATCCCAGTTTGCGTCATCCCCTGAGGTGTCATTAAATTGCAGACCCGCAATAAAAGTTGGTGAAGCAGTAGAGCCCTGAAGCGCAAAAATCTGATCTCCAATAGAACTATAGGATGCGGGAAAAAGAGGTCCCATATCAACGGTTACCACTTGGCCCGCTGTGCGAGCAACGCCAGAGGTCCAAGTAAATTCGCCATCGCCAACAACGGCAAAAAACCCGGTAGCATCGTTCCAACCCATATCGGTAAAAATAATAGTGGTGGCCGCATCAATATCCTTCAAAAGAACAAATGAAACGTTATCGTCGGCGTTAGTTGTGCCATCGGAATTTGTGCCCACGAAGGCAATGTCACCTGCCGTTAAGACAGTTTGACTATTTGCATAAAAGCATGCAAACAACAGTGAAATTAGAAAGGTAATTTTTTTCATTATTTTTTAATGTTAAGTTATCTGGGGAGATTTTGCTATTAAAACCAAGGTTTTTATTCTTAATTCCTTGAAGGGAAAACACCTTGCAATGCAATTATATATCGCACCACCATATAAGGCTGCATATTATTTACTGCTTGGCCTCCACCAGTATTTGCTACTGATGTATTTGACATTATTATATTTGAAGCGGTTCCAAATGCATTAGTACCGTCTCCAGCAACAAAAGCCCCCGAAGGATCATCCGTAGATCCTTCATCCTTTGCGTTTATGGCATGCCCGTGTGATGGCATTTGGGAAATTGTTATTGTATTGGTTTCGCTGCCAGATATTTCTCCTTGCTGACGCGGGGTAAGACCAGGTCCTGTGCCAGTGTGTAGTGCAATCCTACCTCTAAGGTCAGGAAGCCCAAAAGTAGTTCGGCCGTCACCTCCATAGGTAGTTCCTAATAAAGAAAACAATGCTGTGTTTTGTGCAATTGACAGTAATTGGCCGTCACAATTGGCCCAGCTTCGCGGTGCAAAATTTCCTCCAAACATGGAGATTTCTGCAATGGTTGGATCTGATATTGACATGATATTTTATATAAGATTATACTTTATTAATTTCTTGATGGATAAATGCCTTGTAAAGCAATAATATATCTTAAAACCATATAGGGTTGCATATTGTTTACTGGTTGGCTTCCTCCAGTATTTGCAACTGAAGAATTTGACATTACAACATTAGACGAAGAACCGAAAGCATTGGTTCCATCGCCAGCAATGAATGCGCCTGATGGATCATCAGTTGTGCCTTCATCTTTCGCGTTTATGGCATGCCCGTGTGATGGCATTTGGGGAATTGTTATTGTATTGGTTTCGCTGCCAGATATTTCTCCTTGCTGACGTGGGGTAAGACCAGGTCCTGTGCCAGTGTGTAGTGCAACTCTACCTCTAAGGTCAGGAAGCCCAAAAGTAGTTCGGCCGTCACCTCCATAGATAGTTCCTAATAAAGAAAACAATGCTGTGTTTTGTGCAATTGACAGTAATTGGCCGTCACAATTGGCCCAGCTTTGTGGTGCAAAATTTCCTCCAAACATGGAGATTTCTGCAATGGTTGGATCGTAAATTGACATAATAATTTTAAATTAATTAGTTAATATGGTTTAGACTGAAAGATTGAAATTTATTGTCGTTTCACCTAAAAAGGTTTCTCTTCGTGGAAATAATTTTTTACCCAGATTGCTGTTTTTGGCCCAATGTTCTCCAGTAATATGAGCACCTTGTTCTGTTAAAGCTAATTCTGTGAAATAAGTGCTTTCCGATTTTGATGCTTTAAAATAAATTCGTGCACTTTTACCTTCTTCTTTGTTTGGAAAATCGGTTATAAACTCATATTTACCTTGTTCGTCGGTTTTAAGTTTTGATCGATGCCTGTATTTAGTAGAATTTGGAGAAAGATGCCAAACTTCCACAGTTGCATTTTTTAAGGGAGTTACACCATCTTTTTGATAAATGGTTCCTTTAACTGTAACTGAATTGGTGCTGAAAATTCCAGTTCTTAAATCAGCTTTGGTATCTGCATATGGATTATAGCCTAAATACGGGCTTTCAGAAGTAGTAAAAGCACTTGTAATTGTTGGTGTCAATACGGCAAAACCAGTTATGGCAAAAGCAGAATTGCGCATAAAGAGTCTTCGCGAAGTAGTGTTTTTCATAATTTGGTCAGTTAGTATTTAATAATTAATACATTAAAAACACTTTATAACTTGCGTTTTAATAAAAAATTAATTCTTAAACTTTTGTTTATGCAAGTTAATAGATATTCTTAAAAAATCTATACGTAGTACTACGTATATTGAATTGTTGTGTTTAAATGTATATTTGCAGTCTTTAAAATTAGTGTATGTCTACCGAAAATGTCAAGAAAAAACTGTTCGAAATCACTCAAAATTTAATTTCTGAAGATGTTGATTCTGATGTTTTGAATAATTCCATAGAAGATCTAAAGTTACTTCTGGAAAAAGTTTCGGGCTTAAACCAAGAAGCGCCTGTAAATTCCGAAAACATATTGTTACCCACTGGCAAGGCTATTGGTCCAAAATGGGCGGGAATGTGCCTTGAAGACATTCCGCGCACCCATAAATTTATAAAAGGCATACATTACGCAGTACAAAAGATTCTTGAAAAAAATCCAAAAAAACCTGTTACAATACTCTATGCAGGGACAGGACCCTTCGCAACATTAATCCTACCGTTGCTATCTCTATATAAGCCTTCCGAATTACAACTTATCTTGCTTGAAGTAAACATTATTAGCATTGAAAGCTTAAAAAAAATCATTAAAGGTTTTGATACTTTTGAATACATTAAGGCCATCTATCATTGCGATGCTGCAAATTTTATTCTGCCTTCAGAGTTTGAGGCAGACATCCTTTTAGTGGAATGTATGCAGCACGCACTGCTTCGCGAACCACAAGTGGGCATTACTTATAACCTGCTTCCGCAATTGAAAAAAGATGCTATTTTGATTCCCGAAGAAGTCTCACTGCATTTGGCGCTTGTTAATATGGATGAAAAAAATGAATATCTATCTAATGAAAACAACGAAGCTAAAAGAGATTATTATGAAAATTCCGAAGCTGTCTTCACGCTCAATAAAGCAGTAGTGCTCCAGAATAGTTCTGACTTTAAAAAAGAAGGTTTTCAATTTCCTGAAAAGGAAACGCACTTTTCCAAAAAACAGCTCAACAATAACGACCTTATCGCTATTTCTACCGAAATAACCGTTTATAAAAATATTTCCATAAATATTGACGAAAGTGGTCTCACTGTACCGTTGTTTTTAGCAGATTTAAATCACGATCAAACCGTAACCGGAGCCAAAACACAATATATTGTGGGCACTGATCCGGGGCTTAATGCACAATTGGTGCGATCTTAAAAAAGAGACCATACATTATTAATATTGAAAATTTATTCAAAGCTGTTTAGACAAACTTCAAGCATATCCAAATCAAAGAAATCATAATCAAAAATGGCGTTATGTGTAAAGAAAAGACAGTTAATTTTTTCGCCTACAAAGCGTTCGCCCCATAGTTCCTCAAAAATAATTATAAAGGCATTTTCCAATTCGCTGTCTTCAGTTTCTGCAAGGTTCAAAGGAAGCAGCAGCAAAATATCAAAAATATCTTTTTCCGGATCCCACGAATAAATCGTAAAGCGAATGTCTTTTGGAGTTATGGAAAATCCATTGCATATAAAGGGCTCCGACATCATTTTTGGATCTGTTTCCATTTTGCCCTCCACCAAAGCCCTTATTTCCCAGTGCTTTATCTTGGGTGCTATATCTACCAAACGATTCACATATAATAACAAATCTCTATTTCCGGAACACGAAATGGTTAAAACATAGTTTTTGTTTCCCTTTTTTTCTGGAGATAGAATATTTGGTGTAAGCCCAAGACAATAATCGTCCAGCTGGGCGCATAGATATGAAAATGTTTCCATTCTTTTTTCCCCCTTTACAAATTCTAACTCGTGGCGAAGTCCTTCCTCAAAATCTTTGAACTCTTCCCAAAATTCCTTTGCTGTCATAAGAAACGATTTTTAAGGTCGCAATTTATGTAGATAAATTAGCTATCCTAAATTTAAGAAAAAGATTTAATACCTTTAAACTCCAACTATAAATTCTATTTATGAAGACTTTTTCTGCCAAAATTTCAATCCTTTTCCTTCTACTTCTATCCTTCAATTTTTCAGTTCATGCACAAGCGCTAAGCGCTTCGCAGATTGACAGCATCGTCCAAAAAACAATGAAAACCTTTGACGTTCCCGGAATGGCGGTCGCGGTTTTGAAGAACGGAACGGTTTATCATAAAAATACCTACGGAGTAAGCTCATTAAAAACAAATGCTCCAGTAAATGAAAACACTCTTTTTGGCGTGGCTTCAAACACCAAAGCTTTTACTACTGCAGCCTTGGGGCAACTTATTGACCAAGGAAAATTGAATTGGGATACCAAAGTGACAGACATCATTCCCGAATTTGAACTTTCCGATTCTTATGTAACGCGTGAATTCACCGTGCGCGATCTAATTACACACCGAAGTGGCCTCGGCCTCGGCGCAGGCGATTTGATGGTTTTTCCAGCTTCAAATACAACTACAAAGGCTGAAATGATCCACAATCTTCGTTATTTAAAACCCGTTTCCTCTTTCCGAAGCAAGTTTGATTATGACAACTTGCTGTACATTGTTGCAGGCGAAGTTGTTTCAAGAATATCCGGAAAGCCCTATGACGATTATATTTCAGAAAATTTCTTTAAACCTTTGGGAATGAACCGCTCCTTTCTTTCCATTCCCAAAATTAAAGCTGACAACAATAGAATAGACGGCCACGCCCCCGTAAATGGAAAGCTCGAACTGACGGGAGATACTTTCACCCAAATAGCTACTCCCGCCGGCGGAATTTTTACTTCAATCAACGATATGAGTACTTGGGTTCAGGCGCAATTAAACGACGGAAAATACGGCGTTAAACTAAAGGACAGCCTTTTCAGCAGTAAAGTACACAACGAAATGTGGACGCCGCAAACTATTATTAGAAGCGGAAAAGGCCCGTACAACACCCACTTTTCAGCTTATGGATTGGGCTGGTTTTTAAGTGACGTGAATGGTTACTTTCAGGTTACACACACGGGCGGTTTGAATGGTATCGTGAGTCAAGTAACGCTAATTCCTGAAATGGATTTGGGAATTATCGTGCTCACCAACCAACAGAGTGGTGCGGCTTTTAACGCTATTACAAATTCCATTAAGGACGCGTATTTCGGGATAAAAGGCGAAGACAGGATCAAACAATACAACGACCGTCGTTTGGCTGGCGAAAAAGAAGAAGACAGCATTGTTTCAGCAGTGGAAAAAAATATTGCAGTGCAATTGAAAACCAAAGCATTCAAACCCAATCCGGCAGATTATACAGGCACTTATAAAGATGTTTGGTTTGGCAAAGTTGCAATAACCAACCTAAACGGAAGTCTTCATTTTAACGCGGAGAAATCTTCAGATTTAACTGGAACGATGACTTTTTACAAAGGAACAACTTATGTAGTTCGTTGGAATGACGCTTCATTGAAAGCAGATGCATTCGTGAATTTCAGTTTAGATACGGAAGGCAAAGCCAATGGTTTTACAATGAGCCCGATTTCACCATTGACAGATTTTAGTTATGATTTCCAGGATTTGGAGTTTAGGAAAGTGGAATGAAATCAATACGTGTTTTTTGATTACAACACTCTGTCTTCACAAATGAAATATTTTTGAAAAAGGACTCGCTATGCAGATGTATTAAGCACATCTGTTCTACTATGATTTGTAAGGGTTAAAACTGGTTTAGATTTTTTGCCAACCGACCAAGTTGTTTTAAAGTATTAGTTTTCAAAGTTAGATAGGGGCTGCTATTAATTATAGTCACGGCTAGCTAGCGTTTTCCCCTTATTTTGTTGGTAAGAGATTCTTTCTATATGAATTCTTGATTGCTATTTTACCATTCTCAAAAGTAAATAAATCACATCCTGTAAGTTCAATCTTGGTTCCATCCAGTTTGGTTCCAGTAAAAATCCATTCGGAGAAACCCCGGTCTCCTGAAATGATATGTCTTGGATTACCCCAATGTGCATCTGGGAACATTATAAATACGTTTTCAAATGCTTTCCCAACTTGCTCTTGCCCCGTAAATTTTTCTCCATCAAAATCTTGTCCCGCCGAAGCCTCAAATACGCAGTCATCGGTCATATGGGACATTATAGATTTAACATCATGAGCATTGAATGCATCGACAAAAGACTGGAGAAAATCTTCAGTGACCATATTAATTTTATTTGATTGTGCCATAAGTAAAGTTGGTAATAAGAAAAAAAATGTCAAAGTGCCTTTTTTCATATAAGTTTGTTATCAGAAGAATTAATAAAAATTTCTAGTCCAAAAATATGGCAACAAGTTAAAAATTGATTTATACTGTTAATTTATATGCCATATTTGGTGGTTTATAGTTTAAAGATAAATGTAATCTTACTTCATTATATAATTTAATTACATTTTTTGATGCTCTTTTTGTGTGAGCAACATTTGAAAAGATCTGATCGAGTAAGTCTATAATAATGTCAAAAATTAATAAGGAAACGTGTTGTTTTTTACTTCAGTTCTTAGTTATGCATGTGTTAATTTCAAATCCAGTTGAAATAAGTTTCTTTAGATTCTATTATTTTTTAGATTTAAAATTTCCAAAATGCCATAATATTCCACAAGGGTCGTGAAGGAAAAACTCATTTCCCCATTCTTTATATACTATTTCAGACAGTCGTACATTTTCATACTTTTCAGTCAACTTTAAACTTCGTATGTATTTCAATGTACTTTCTAAATTATCCACTTCAAAGAAAATCATTGAATTATCAATCCAATCTTTTACATAAGCATCTTGTAAATAAAATCCGAATTCTCCAATATAGAAATAAGCCATTTTTTCAGAGGTGATTATTTCCTCAAATCCTAAATCCCTATAGAAATTCCGAGAAATATTATAGTTTTTAGAACCAATAAACGACCTGATAGATTTTCCTGATATTTTCATTTTGAGCGTTTTTTTTAAATTGCTTACAAAATGCCGATAAATACAATATTGCATTTATTCCAATTATATATTTAATAGTTTAAATTCAAATATAACACAAAAACACTATCTCCGCATTATCGCCCGAAGCTCTCTTTACTTGGCTTTCAGTGGTTTATTCTCTTCTTTCAAGGGGGAAATACCTACTTGGATCGTCAGTGTGGCTAATTTTATAATCATTTGTGGCACTCTTTTTTCAAACTAAAAAAAATCAAAAACCTATATGGGTTCTTAGCGATATTTATTAATTTCATAGTTAACTAAGAAGATGATTATGAAAACCACAAAAAGACTTGACGCCGCACTGGAAAAATTGTACACCGCTTTCCACAACAACACTCTAAATGCTGAGTGCTGTAATCATTGCGCGGTGGGAAATATTTGCAATAATACTGACACTTGGAAGCACCTTAGCGACGAACACGGTTCGCTGCAATTGAACTATGTTGGCCTTGTTCACGAAAATTTGGGACGAAAATTTCAAGGTTATGCCCCTTTGGAACTCTTAAAAATTGAAGCCGAATTTTTAAAAGGCTGTGGTTATAAACTTCCTTTGGATTACAGAAATGCAAAGCCAAAAAATCCAACATCCAAGGAAACGCTTTTTAAAGGGCTATGTGCCGCAGTTGCGCTATTATGCGCTCTAGATGATATTCCGAACATTATGGATTTTTATCCACTCTTTGAAAATGAAACAAAACCATTGGAATTGGAAACAATTTCATAATGTCTTTCATCTTTTTTCTGTTTTCATTTAAATGAATCCTGTTACTAACCAAAACATCCGCCCTGCCCGTCCTGAAGATTATAAACAGGTAGTACCCTTGATAATCCAGGCAATGGAAGACTTGGCTTGTATCTTTGCCAATACCGAGGACCCGCAAATTGCCATTCCGCTATTTGAACATTTTTTTCAGCAAAAAGCAAATCAGTACAGTTTTCAGCACACTTTGGTTTATGAAGATATGGGTGAGACTATGGGCTCAATTACGTTTTACGATGGCGCATTTTTACAACAATACCGAAAACCATTTCTAAAATATATAGCCGAAAAATACAAGGTTACAGATTTAGTAATTGAAGATGAAACCGTTCCGAATGAAGTATATATAGACACGGTAAGCGTTTCCGTGAAGCATCAAGGAAAAGGAATTGGCAAAAAGTTATTGGCTGCTGCAATAAGCCATGCAAAGCTTGGCAGACAAAAAAAAATTGGGCTTTTGGTAGATTATAAAAACCCCAGCGCCAAAAAACTGTATTCGGCATTGGGGTTTGAAAGTGTGGGCAGAAAACAATTAGGCAACAGTGTTTACGAACATTTGCAACTCAAGTTATAACTACTTTTTAAGGATTATCAACACTTGCATCGCGGGCAAAATCGGCATCGTCTTCTTGTTGCCCAATTTTTTCGTCCAAATAAAGCAAGGATTCGCTGGTTGCTTGTGGACCGCCAGCAACTTTTAGTTTGTCAAGAAGATTCATTACGAGTGTTTCTTCCTCAATTTGTTCTTTCACGAACCATTGTCCAAAGTTCCAGGTAGCCCAATCTTTTTCCTTTTGTGAAAGGTAAACAATTTCATAGATAGCTTCGGAATTGTCCACTTCGTGCTGAAATATTTTTTCGAAACATTCCTGAAGGTTTTTCGGATCTTTTGGCGGAGCTGCCAGAGCCGTGATTTTTGCCTTTCCACCGCGCTGTTGAATGTATTCTATCACTTTCATCATGTGGTTTCGCTCTTCGCCGGAATGTCTAAAAAGTAAATTTGCAACTCCCGCATAGCCCTCGCTGTCTGCCCAAATGGCGTACGAAAGATATATCTGGGCCGCATCAGCTTCCTTTTTTACTTGTTTATTTAAAATTTCCTCAATGGGTTTTGAAAGTCTATTGGTATCCATAATTTAAGTTTTACATCTAAATTACTCAATGTTATGGATTCAACGGAATACCTTAACACTACCTTAGGGCAATTTTTACATAAAGAATGTTTTTTTAAGAAAACAATTGGTTCAGTACCACGAGCGATTTCGGCTTTTGGTATCCTTGAACGTGAAAACTGTAATACGCCAAAACTAATTCCAACAAATGCTGGCGCTCCATTTTTGTTAGCTTCACAGTATGTAAGGTTTCAAAATTTATTTCGAAAAACAGTTTTAGGTTTTCTATTTGTGTACCTTCCAAACAATAGCTGCCAGTATTTTTTAGCTGAAAACTTCCTTCCATAATATTGAAATATTTCGCTTCAATATGGGATGTATCTGGATAAAAACCCAAATACACGCTCAGTTTCATCAAAAAGAAAATATGGAAATTAGCAATAGCATCATTCGCGTCCAGCCATTGAAAAGAATGTTCCAAAAACCAGTATAGTTCTGAATTGGGCTCTTCCTCGCGGATGCAGTTTTTCAGTATTTCAGCCAAAAACATAACCAGACCAGTCTTTAAAATGTCTGTATGCAGCGTTTGGTAGGGATAAAAAACTTTTGCTTCCTTTATATATTCCAGTGTGCCTTTGTTTTTGTGGTCGGCAATTAGTTCCAGTTGGGTAAGTGGCTGAAAATAGGAAGCTTTTAATTTGGCTTTTTTAGATTTGAGTACGTTCCGAAGTAAATAGCTTTTTATTCCTGCAACCTCCGTATAGCAACTCACTATAAGATCTGCTTCGGAATATTTTATAGCTGAAAACACAATGGCTTTGGAAGCAATAACCATCAGCGGATAATCATTATTTTTGAAACTTTGGTTTCCACATTATCGTCTGTGGTAACCAACACGAAGTAAACTCCAGACCGCACTTTGTATTTTCCAAAAGCTGTGGTGTCCCAAAGAACGCTTCCTCCTTCCGAAGTTTCTTCAAAAACAAGGCTACCGTTAATATCGGTAATTTTTACATTGGCTTTCGCGGTAAGACCGTCTATGGTTACGTTTCCATAAAATCCAGGACGCACTGGGTTGGGAAAAGCGTGCACATTATCCAAGTTATCACTCGGGGCAGTGGCAGTTCCCTTATAAGCCACAAGGCCTTGTGTGGTTGCAAAATAGACAACCCCGGTAAAAGGATCTATTGAAATATCCTGCACATTGTTGGTGGGCAATGGCGAATTGTCCTTCGTAAAACGGAGCAAGGTTTCCTGCCCGTTTGGCGAGAGATAAAACACCCCAGAAGTGGCCGTGGCTATCCATTTATTATTGGAACCGTCCACTTCGATATCTGTGATGGATTGCTCATAGAGTAGTTCCTGCGCCACTCCATTTTCGAGGATGATTATTGCCTGTGATTCTGGAGTTGTACCATCATCAAAAAAACTGCCGGGGCTATAGAGTACCCTAAGTCCTTTTAAGGTACCAATCCATAATTTATTTTGTTTGTCAAAGGTAAGTGCTCGAATATTGTTAGTGGGTAGGTTACCGGCGCCTTGACTGTCTGTCATTTTATTGAATTTGTTTGTTGTGGGATTGTACCCCATTACCCCGTTTTCATATGACCCAAAAAAGATAGATCCTTCACGGCTAATGGCAAGTTTGGTAAGGGCCACTTCATTCTCGTTTGCTATGATGCTGGAAATATCAACTTTTTGGAACTGACCACTTGGAGTAAGCTTTATCAGCCCTTCCTTTTCCTTGCTTTGTACAAACCACAGATTGCCCTGCGAGTCAAACTGGGAACCCAAAATACGTATTCCCGCGTCAATGCCATTAATAATCACTCTTTTTAAAGGGCTATTGGTTTGGTCATAAAGGATTTTTGGAGTTCCTTCCACAATTTTGAGCAACCCTCTTTCAAAAGAACTCATAAAAACTTCATCAGGGTTTTGTGGGTTAATAGTAACTTTAACCAAATCTGTCGGTTCGGCATTAACTGCTAAACTCAATTCTTTATAGGTAGTATTTGTCCACAAAGTATCTTTAAGCTGGCTGATTCCCCTTCTGCTTAAAACGCCATCGGGATAATATGGATTGTAGTCAATATCAACTTCCCCAAAGCTTACCCAAAGTTGGCCCGGTGAAGCATCAATGGCAAACGGCCGGTTACGGAGCGGTCCATTGGGAAGTATTTGTGTGGGCTGGTTACTTCCGAAAGGAACAATCAACAAACCATCTTCTTTAGTCCCGAGATAGAAATTGGAACCAAAGCCATAGCCTGAAAGCAAGTTAAGGTCAAAACCCTGCACGTTGGTTACGGCTGCCTCCTGCACAAAACCTTCTGAATAGGAATGTATGGAATTCTCTGTGGTAATAGTCAATAAATCATCGGCCAGTCTAAATCTGAGAACATTGGATGTAAAAGTTTGTACGTTGGTAGTGGTTCCATCAGGTGTGAAACGCAGAATCGTGTTGAGCCAATTGGCCGCATACAACTCATTTCCCAATTTTTCCATTGCACTAAACCCGCCGCCCATAATGGTTGTCCAGTTTTGGTAATCTATCAAATTATCATCAGCTACCAAAGCCCTGCGCATACCATCGGCATCACTGGCTGCAAAAATATAGGGCTCCTGCACAGTGGTCTGCACAATATTTATCTGGCCACCGCCATCGCCAATGAAATAGGTGTCGCCAAATTCGAGTCTTTCCAGATTATAGACTGAAATGCCATATTGGGTGGCAATATAAAGGTTGCCATTGTATTCGTTGAAATTGTTGATTCGCTTTCGGTTTGGCGGGATGGTCTGTTTTTCCAAAATATCAACCACTTTCAAGATTTTTTCTTCGCCCTCTTTCACGATTTCAATCAGCCCGTTTTCGTAGCCAATGACCAATAAATTGAAAGCTTCACTATAATGGACCGTAGTAATGAATTCACCCGAAAGTCCATTTACGGTGGAAAGCGTTTTGATTTCCTTTGTAGTAAGGTCATAGGTGAAAATCGCATTTTCGGCACCTACAAAAATCTTGTTGTCGCCCTGCGAAATATCTTTTATAGAAACATAGGAAAAATGACCCGTCCAGCGGTCCTCAAAATTCTGGGCACTTGTCAGAAAGGGAAATAGAAATAGGATAGCAATGGCCCACCGCTTCATAGAAAAAATGGTTTTGTTTATTAACACGCTAAAATAGTATTTATTGCGGGATGTGAACGAAAAAGCCTTTCCCTATCTATAAAAATAAAAAAGGAAGTCATAACAACTTCCTTTTTATAGTTTTTATGTTCCAAAATCTACTGCACTATCAACTTTTTAGTAGTAGTATCATTTCCAGTTTTGAAGGTTACAAAATAGATTCCCGCAGCATAGGCCGAAACATCTAATGATATATCAGTTGTATTTCCTAATCGTTCTTTTCTTTCCAAAACTTGCCCAAGGTTGTTGGAAACCGTAATAACTAATTCCTCAAACCCTTGGTTGGAAAGGCTTAAAAAAACCTCGTTGGTTGCAGGATTGGGGTACATTGTAAAATCTTGGAGCACTGCCTCTGCCACCCCAAGTGCATTGCACTCTTGCTGGTTGTTTACAAAAGTGGTATATGGATCTTTAAGCCAATCTCCCAGATAGGGGGCACTGGCATCGTCCACGAGGATGCATTTCAGCTCGCCCGTGGTCTCAGTTACAATAAATGTGGCAATGTTTTCATTGTTTCCATTGCGAACGTCCATATATTGTAACGGATTGAAACTTGCTCCAAAACTGATAAGGTTAACATTTGTTGAGAGATCCAGAGCAGAAATATTATTATGGGAAGTAGTTAAAGATGATATTAAAGTGTTATTAGATGTGTCAAAAAATCCCTCAATAAAATTATAGTCGCACCAAAGCAAATATAAATTTGGATTTTGGGTTATATCCAATTCGGTCAACATGTTCCAATCGCAATACACTTCAATGAGGTTCAGATTTTGGGTAATGTCCAGTTCTGTCAAAAAATTTTCATCGCAATAGAGAATTTCAAGATTTGGACTCTGTGTTATATTCAAAGTTGTCAAAGAATTTGCTGTACAACCCATTTCAATTAGTTGATGATTGTTACTGAGATCTAACTCTGTCAAGTTATTAAATGCACAACCCAAGCGTTCCAAAGCCGTAAAGTCTTCAATGCCAGTAAGATCGAATATGTTTTGTGCATTTACCAACAATTCGGTAACGGTATTAACATTTGCTGTAAGCACCAAGCCATTGTTTGGCACGCCATCACCCATTCCGTTTTGCTCAAGATAGTTTTCAAAATTGGGGTCGGGGATGGCTGTATATTGGGAATAGCTGGAAATCCCATAGCACAAAAACAGAATGATATACAAATAGTTTCTCATGATTGCAATTTTTAATGTTCAACAATCAATTGTTTTACTATGAGTTCTCCATTCTCGTAAAAATGAAGGAAATAGAGCCCTTCATCAAGACTTGAAGTATCAATGGTCTTTAGAATATTCTGACTCTCTCCAGAGAGAACTACTATACCATAATAATTGTATAATTGATAAGTATAGGTATTTGCAGGTTTTTCCCTCAAATCCAGATTAAGTTCGTTATCGGCAGCATTCGGATAATAATTCAATCCAGGAGTGGCACAGGGATAACCATGACTTGTATAATTTGATAAAAGTTGCAATCGAGTTATGTTTGCCATCGCATTCTTCATTCGTGCGTTTTGTTTGGGCGTAAAATATTTCATACATTTTGGCTGCGTATATGACATTATATTGTATTCATCGGGATCATAGGGATCTCCATTGGCATCCACTCCACTTCCAAGCCATTCACAAGTTGCCAAATCGACATTGTACGCCATATTTGGGTCAGCAGGGGTATCGGTTATATAGTCACCGCAAAAGTTGGAGTTGGAGCCATTGACCAATTCTGGGCATTCGTTTGGATCGTTGGTGTTCTCTCCAGTTCCGTGGTGGGTGTGCCATAAAAAAAGTACGTGCCCAACTTCGTGGGATAGCACATGTGATTTTACCAAAGGAAAAATAACCGAATTGTTGTCTAAAAAGTAGCCAGTTACAAATACAGCAGTTAAATCCTCATTTGCTGAACCCCCGCCAGTTCCAATAATCAGTTGTGCACTATCATCAAACAAATAAATATCAATGCCATCAGTATGGTTATTGATATTGAATACAGCCCCAGATGGATGTTCATACCTATATGTATCATCTATATAATTAATTTGATGATTCCACTTAAAATATATATTATGTGGATTGTAGCTGGCATCTAAGTAACTAAGTGCTTGGTAGACATCAGAAACTGATTGTCCGCCTGTACCATCACTTTTGCGAATCACGTTTAAATATAACCTTACACAAAAGGAATAAGAGGAGTAATCCAAATTTTTGTATGGTGCATAAAGTGCTTCTTTGTTACCAACAAGCGTGTCCTGAATACAAGTTATTTGAGCTTGTATTGCTGTAGAGACACAAATAATTGCAAAAAATAGTAGGATTTTTTTCATAACAATTTCGATTTAAAGGTTATTTATCTTAAAAATAAGTTAAAAATTTGTTTAATCAAAAAATTTAATGTTAAAAAAAATGCCTAATCTTTTCTTGTGTGGTGAAATTCAATACTTATTTTTATACAAATAACAATTAAAAATCTCTTCAAAAAAAGAAACTGTCATTTAACATTTTAGTTCAAAAATCTAATACTAAGAAAATGTACAATACACTATCTTTTAGCTTATGGCCAATGCTTTTAATATAAAGACGAAAAAGCCTTTCCCTATCTTTTAAGTCCTATCGTTATTTGTAAGAAAAAAAAAGGACATAAGACAAAAGGACGTAAGACATAGGACTATTACTTTCTGCCTTTTTTAAAAAATCTATATGATTCTTTAAACAAACAGATTTTTTTTGTCTTATGTCTTACGTCAATTTTTAGTTGAAAGCGCTATACCACTCCTTGGGCCAACATGGCATCGGCCACTTTTACAAAGCCCGCAATGTTTGCTCCTTTTACGTAATCTACATAACCATTGCCATCATTTCCGTATTGAACGCATGCGGAGTGTATGTTATTCATAATGCTGTGAAGTTTTTCATCAACTTCCGCTGCGGTCCAACTTAAACGAAGCGAGTTTTGCGACATTTCCAAACCAGAGGTAGCAACGCCTCCTGCATTTGATGCTTTTCCGGGGGAAAACAAAATCCTCGCTTTTTGAAATGCTTCAATTGCTTCTGGGGTGCAGGGCATATTGGCTCCTTCGCCCACGCAAGTACAGCCGTTCTTTAAAAGTAAATTGGCTTCATCAGCGTTCAATTCGTTTTGGGTTGCACAAGGAAGGGCAATATCACATTTCACTTCCCACGGGCGTTTTCCTTCAACATATTTTGAGCCAGTATATTTCTCGGTATATTCAGAAATACGGCCACGTCTTTCGTTTTTCAAATCCATTACGAAGGCGAGCTTTTCTTCATTGATGCCTTCCGGATCATAAATATATCCAGCAGAATCTGAAAATGTAACTACTTTTCCTCCAAATTCAATCGCTTTTTCAGCAGCATATTGGGCAACGTTACCTGAACCTGAAATAACCACTGTTTTTCCTTTGAAGCTTTCGCCTTTGGTTTCGAGCATGTTTTTTGCGAAATATACATTTCCATATCCGGTTGCTTCGGGACGGATTAGCGACCCACCATAGGAACGGCCTTTGCCGGTAAGCACTCCGGTAAACTCGTTACGGATGCGTTTGTACTGGCCAAACAAAAAGCCAATTTCACGGCCACCAACACCAATATCGCCAGCTGGAACGTCAGTGTCCGGGCCAATATGTCTTGAAAGCTCGGTCATGAAACTTTGGCAGAAACGCATGACTTCATCATCACTTTTCCCTTTTGGGTCAAAGTTAGAGCCTCCTTTTCCACCGCCCATTGGGAGCGTGGTAAGACTATTTTTAAAAGTTTGTTCAAACCCTAGAAATTTTAATATGCTAAGGTTTACCGTTGGATGAAAACGCAATCCTCCTTTGTATGGACCAATTGCTGAATTAAATTCAATTCTATACCCTTTGTTTACGTGTATTTCGCCCTTATCATCGGTCCAAGACACACGGAAAAGTATGGTACGCTCTGGTTCTACCATACGTTCCAACAATTTCTTGTTGGCGTATTTTTCATTGACCTCTATAAAAGGAATTACTGTTTCGGCAACCTCGGTTACCGCCTGAAGAAATTCAGGTTCATTGGGATTGAGTTTTTCGACTTCAGAAATGAAATCTTTTATACTTTGCTTCATTGTTTAAAATTTTATTTTACTTTTAGCGAATTCCGTATAGTGGTCTATTACAACGAGTTTTGTCCAATTTTTATTGAAAAAGAAACCCTAAATAAACAGTTCACATAAGGAAGGCACAAATATAAGCGTTATGATAAAAACTGTGCATCAATTTTTTACATATTAGCTAAATAGTATTATTAATTTCACTGTTGCACATGTTTTTATATATTTGCTATGTCTCAATCTAAACCCATTTAAATAATGAATACCAGATCTTTGTTATTGGTATTTTTCTTGTTGGCTTTTGCAAAGCAAGAAGTTTACAGTCAATTTGGCTTTTCTCACGAGGTGGGCTTAATTACCGGACCTGTTGTTTTCTATTCAGATTTCGGTCAGCGGAACAACTTTGAAACCAATGGTAAAAACACCGGTTTTGGGATTGGCCTTATCCATTATCTCAACTTTTCTTACCGTGCAGATTGTAACTGCTACACCCGCGATAAGTATTTTAACGACCACTTTAAAGTCCGTAACGAGATTGATTATCACAAAACCCATTTGGAACATTATGGCCGTTGGGTAGCCCCCGATCAAACATCACTTTTTGCAGATCAGCTTCGTGCAATGAGCGGTAATGTTAGTGTATTTGAAATTGGATCGCAGCTTGAGTATTTTCCATTGAGCATTCGCGATTTTGCTGCGGGTGCATATAAGATTGCACCATTTATAAGCTTTGGCGTACATTATGTAAATTTTGACCCTGAAGTTGAATCGTCTTTGGGGCCATTGAATAGTCCGGTTTCTACTCCTGATAAATATTTTAATTCTTTTCAGCAAGATCCTGGGTCAACTTGGGCTGTTGTTGGAAGTGTTGGAATACGCTACAAATTGACTCCTTTGAGCGATTTGATGCTTGATAGCCGCTGGGAGCATTACTTCAGTAACTGGGTAGATGGACTGAACCCAGATGTACCCGAAAACAAAGCCAATGAATGGATTTATTGGCTGAATATTGGATATATTTATTATATAGAATAAAAGAATTAAACTAAATTAAAAAAGGGGCGGATTTATTAAATCCGCCCCTTTTTTATTTCTAGGAAATGATAGATTTATCCAATCGCTTGCTTCAAATCTGCAATCAAATCTTCAGCGTCTTCAATTCCCACGGAAAGACGGATTAACGAATCCACAACACCTGTTTTTTCGCGTTCCGCTTTTGGAATGCTGGCGTGCGTCATACTCGCCGGATGACCAGCAAGACTTTCCACCCCGCCAAGACTTTCTGCCAAAGTGAAAATTTTCAGGTTTTCTACTATTTTGATAGCATCTTTATAATTGTTTCCTTTAGTAACGAAGGAAATCATCCCGCCAAAATCCTTCATTTGTTCTTTCGCAATTGAATGGTTTGGATGGCTTTCAAAACCAGGCCAATACACTTTTTCAATCTTTGGATGATTGGCTAAATATTCCGCAACGGCTTTCCCGTTTTCGCAATGGCGTTGCATACGGATGTGAAGCGTTTTTAACCCACGCAAAACAAGGAAACTGTCCTGCGGGCCGCAAACGGCACCACTCGCATTTTGGATGAAATACAGTCTTTCTGCGAGTTCTTTGTCTTTTACAATCAGTGCTCCCATAACTACATCGCTGTGCCCGCCAAGATATTTTGTGGCGCTGTGCATCACAATATCGGCACCCAATTCTAACGGTTGCTGTAAATAGGGAGATGCAAAAGTATTGTCCACGGCAAGAAGGACCTTATGTTTTTTGGCTATAGAAGCTGCTTTTTTAATATCAATGATGTTCATCATCGGGTTGGTTGGCGTTTCCACCCAAATGAGTTTGGTATTGCTGTTTACGTACTGTTCAATTTTATCAGCATTTTCCATGCCGATGAAATGGAATTTGATACCAAACCCTTCAAATATTTTCGTGAACAAACGGTATGTTCCTCCGTAAAGGTCGTTGGTGGAGACTACTTCATCGTCAGGTTTCAAAAGTTTCATCACGGCATCGATCGCCGCGAGCCCGCTGCCAAAAGCAAGTCCGAATTCGCCATTTTCAATACTGGCGAAAGCGCGTTCCAAAGCAGCACGTGTTGGGTTTCCGCTGCGCGAATATTCAAAACCTTTATGCCCGCCTGGCGTGGTTTGTGAATAGGTTGAAGTTTGATAAATGGGCGGCATTACGGCCCCATATGCTGGATCTACATTGTGCTGCCCGCCGTGTATTGTTTTTGTGTTGAATTTCATGGATTTCTCGTAAATTTTAAAGTGACAATCAGCAATATTAAAACTATATTGTATGATTTAATATAACTTTTGCAATAGCTGGTTTTAAAGTTCTTACTTTTGAATACGCAAATGTAATAGTTTCGTTTGTGAAAGCTAACCATCCATTACTTTTAACTTATGAAATGCCCATTAACAAATTGCAAACCAACGAAGGGTGTAAATTGGGGCATTCCATCTTCCTATTTCTCAAATATTATATACAGATGAATAACAAAATTGCGGCAATGGTTTTAGTTGCCTTTATATCCGTGGGTTGTGACCGGGAAAAAAACATCGAATTTTCTTCCGAAAGTTTTACCGAAAAAGAACTCTCCATCTGCAAAGACAGCAAATGTCCCGAAGTGACAATTAACTACGTGGAAGTTTTTGGCGATGCTGAAATTTCTGAAAAGATAAACCAGAAAATAAAAAATTTCATTTTCAAATCACTACAAATGGGCGAAGACACCATCCCCACGGCAAAAACAATCCAAGAAGCCGCAACTGGTTTTATTGAAAGTTATAATGTGGATAAAGCGCAATTCCCTGATATGGCGGGTGAATATTTTGCAGAAATTTCGGTGAATGAAATTTATACTTCCAAAAAACATCTTTGTTTTGAAATGGGGCAATACCTCTATACCGGTGGTGCCCATGGTTATGGCACTACTTCATTTTTAAACATTGACCCAAATACTGGTGAAGAACTCACTGTAAAAGAACTTTTCAAGAATTATAAAGAATTTACGGCTTTCGCCGAAAAGAAATTTCGCGCACAGCAAAAAATCCCCACAGGCCAAGACATTAACGAGTTGGGATTTTGGTTTGAGGGCGATGAATTCCACTTGCCCGAAAGCGTCGGTTTCACGCAGGACAGCCTTATTTTTGTTTACAACCAATACGATATTGCGAGCTATGCCGATGGTGCTATAGAAATAAAAATAGCGATGAAGGAAGCCGAGCCTTTCCTAAGTATTGACAAATTTTGAACCATGCAAAAAGTATATTATTTATCTACTTGTGATACTTGTAAACGTGTTATGGATGAAATTGAAATTCCTTCGTCATTTATCAAACAAGACCTCAAAGTGCAAGGAATTACTAATGTAGAATTAGATGAACTATTCAACCTTACCGATAGTTATGAAGAACTTTTCAGCCGAAGGGCAAAACTTTATCAAGAAAGGAGTCTGAAAGATGAAAACCTTTTGGAAGAAGATTATAAAGGGCTTATTTTAGAACACTACACTTTTTTGAAACGCCCCGTAATTGTGAACAACGATAAAATTTTTATCGGAAGTAGTCCTAAAACTATTGCCGCAGCCAAAAAATCTATCCATTCCAATTGATGGATCGGCGTTTGGTTGCCATACTTGCCGCCACAGCAACAGAAACCATTTACGGAATAAACCACACCATCGCCAAAGGCTTGATGCCACACGTAATTCAACCTTTTGGATTTATCGTTTTGCGTGTAGGTGGCGCAGCCATCCTTTTTTGGCTTTTAAGTTTATTTACAAAATCAGAGAAAATCGAAACAAAAGATTGGTGGCGTATTTTTGCTTGCGCCATTTTCGGGATGGTTCTCAATATGCTAATGTTTTTTAAAGGACTAAGTCTTTCAACCCCCATAAATAGTGCGGTCTCTATGACCATTACTCCGATTTTACTTTTGCTCCTCACGGCACTCATTTTACGCGAACGCATTACTTGGATCAAAACCTTGGGGATTATTTTCGGGCTCTCAGGCGCCTTGGTGCTCATTCTCTTTCAGGAAAAAACACAAACTAATGCTCCGAATATTCCCTTAGGAAATCTGCTGTTTGTGCTCAACGCCATTTCATATTCCTTCTATTTGATTTTAGTGAAACCATTAGTGGCCAAATACAAAGCCATTACGTTGTTGAAGTTTTTCTTTCTCATCGCTTTCTGTATCAATCTGCCCATTGGTTATTCAGAAGTCATTCAGGTAGAATGGATACAACTCACTTTTTCGGAAGTTGGGCAAATAATTTTTGTAGTAGTAGCCACAACTTTTTTAACCTATCTGTTCAATATTTTTGCTTTGAAACAATTGAGCCCATCTACCGTTGGGGTTTTCATTTATTTGCAACCCGTGGTAGCTACCATCTTCGCCATTTTGACCGGAGCAGATACCTTAAACGCAATCCGAATCGGGGCAGCATGCTTGATTTTTATGGGGGTTTTTCTTTCAACCCGAAAACCGACAAAACCCACTTTTTCTACCTAAGATTATTGTAGTTTTAAATCCTTTGGGCGCTCGTTGTATTTTCGGGTGTCTTCCTTAGTGATTATTTTGAAATCGTCCGTCTTTTCCACTGCGTTCATTTTCTTTAGAAAAAGTTCAGGAAGACCCGTCAATCTCCGTTTTTCCATATCTATCCATGCGCCCATCATTTCGCAACGCGCAATATTCTTCCCTTTTTCATCATAAAAATTATGGAGAAATTCAAAATACATCCCGTCTTCGGAAATACCTTTCAACTGAAGTGAAACAGTTATTGGTTTCCCAGGAAAAACTTCCCGGAAATAGTACATATGCTCATAAAAGGCCACCGCACCAAGATTATGCTTTGTCAGGTTTGTCAAGTCCAGTCCGCTTTCCATAAAAAAACTCATACGGGTATGGCTCATATAATCTATATAGGCGCTGTTTCGCAAATGGCGGTTTGCATCCACATCGCTCCAGCGTATTTCAAATTGTTTTGTGTACATCTTCAAATTTTTGTACAAATTTAAAGTACTTTTGTTATGCAAGCATAGTAAAAGTGTTTTGTTTCTGTTAAAATTCTATTTGAAAAATGCCGCTCATCAAAAGCAATTACAAACCGCTCTTTCCATTCAAAAACGGACATTTCTCAACCATTTACTCTGCGAAGCTCAGGCCGTCGCCACCTTTGATACAACAACGCGAAAGACTTCAATTGCCCGATGCTGATTTTATGGACATCGATTGGTCCTTTGCTAAAAACCCTTCCCTAAAAATTGCAATCCTGCTCCACGGTCTGGAAGGAAATGCGCAGCGCACCTATATGAAAGGGCAAGCCCGCATTTTGAACGAAAATGGATGGGATGTTGCCGCAGTAAACTTTCGCGGTTGTAGTGGCGAGACAAATCTTTCGTATCAATCCTACAACGCTGGCAAGACGGACGATTTGGAAGCAGTAGTAAATTTTATTTTAAAAAAGGACAAATACAGCGAGATTGGGCTCATAGGGTTTAGCCTCGGTGGAAATTTACTTTTGAAATATTTGGGTGAGCGCGAAACATTTCCGAAAGAAATTAAAAAAGCGGTCGCCATTTCCACTCCTTTAAGTTTGAAGGGTTCATTGGAATCTTTAAATGCGTTTTCAAATTGGGTCTATCGAAATTCGTTTTTGATAAATCTTCGGAAAAAGTACAAAACCAAAATGAAGGATTTCCCCGAAAGAATGACAGCTTCAGATTATAAAAAAATCAAGTCGCTTTTGGAATTTGACAATCTATATACCGCTCCAGCACACGGCTTTAAAGATGCATTTGATTATTATGAAAAGAACAGTAGCCTGCAATTTCTTCCGAATATTAAAATTCCTGTTTACATTTTAAATGCCGAAAATGACAGTTTTCTTTCTTCGGAATGCTATCCAACGGGATTAGCATTAAAAATGAAAAACTTACATCTCGAAATTCCCAAATGGGGCGGCCACGTGGGTTTTCACCAAACCAATAAATTATATTACAGCGAAAAGCGAACTATGGAATTCTTAAAAGAATAAATACTCCATTCCCACTACCCACTACCCACTAACGACTATTTTACTACCTTTGCCCTTCAATAAACCAGAAATATGATCCAATCCATGACGGGCTACGGCAAAGAAGTACTTCAACTGCCATCCAAAACCATCACCATTGAAATTAAATCGCTCAACAGTAAAGGGCTCGACCTCAACACGCGCGTGCCTTCGGCCTATCGTGAAAAGGAACTTGAAATCCGCGATTTGCTTGCGAAATCATTGCAACGAGGTAAAGTAGATTTTTCACTTTACATTGAAGTTACAGGCGAAGAAGTTTCGACCCAACTCAACGAAAGTGTGGTAAAACAATACATAAAACAGTTGGCAAATGTAGTAAATGGTGATCCAGTGGAACTTTTAAAAATGGCCGTTCGCATGCCCGATGCTTTGAAAACGGAGCGCGAAGAAATTGATGAAAAGGAATATGAAACTATTTTAAAGGGAATTGAAAAAGCGCTGGAAGCCATAAACAAATATAGAACCGACGAAGGTTTGGTTTTGGAAAACGACTTTTTGGACCGCACAAAAACCATTTCAAAATTGCTTGATGACGTGATTGCATTAGATCCCGAACGGATTGAGGGCGTTAAAGAGCGGCTTCACAAAGCGGTTTCAGATTTAAAGGAAAAAGTGGACGAAAACCGTTTTGAGCAGGAATTGATTTATTATATCGAAAAATACGACATTACCGAAGAAAAGGTTCGCCTAAAAAATCACTTGGAATATTTTGAACACTCGTTGAATTCACACGATTCCAATGGAAAAAAACTAGGTTTTATCACTCAGGAAATAGGTAGAGAGATCAATACCATCGGTAGCAAAGCCAATTATGCGCCTATGCAGCAAGTGGTAGTGCAAATGAAGGATGAGCTTGAAAAAATTAAAGAACAAGCCTTGAATGTGCTATAGTGGGTAGTAGGTAGTGGGTAGTAGGTGGTAGGAGAATTTCAATTATAAATTATCCGTCCTACGTCTTACGTCAATCAGTCCTAAGTCAAATATTTAATAACATGGATTCGAAAAAAGGCGGTAAATTAATAGTGTTCTCAGCACCTTCCGGCAGTGGCAAAACCACCATCGTGCAGCATTTGTTGAAACAGAATGACCTCAATTTGGAGTTTTCGGTTTCCTGCACAAGTCGCGAACCACGAGTCGATGAAAAACACGGAGAAAATTACTATTTCATTTCTTTGCAAGATTTCAAAAAGCACATTAAAAATGACGATTTCTTGGAATGGGAAGAAGTGTACCGCGACAATTTTTACGGCACTTTAAAAACCGAAATAGAACGTATTTGGAGCCACAAAAAAAACGTGATTTTTGATATTGACGTGGTTGGAGGACTTCGGATTAAAAA
>DAIMFZ010000007.1:10679-26435 GCA_036724225.1 Aequorivita sp. | reverse complement strand
TCTACTTCCCAACAGCAAAATCACGCTGAAGCCAATTCAAAATTTATCACTATCAAGTCTCCCATTATTGGTACTTTTTATAGAAAACCTACCCCAGATAAACCTGTTTTTGTTGAGGTTGGTAGCACAGTGAATGTAGGCGATGTGCTTTGCGTTATTGAAGCGATGAAACTTTTCAACGAAATAGAAAGCGAAGTTTCCGGAAAAATTGTGAAGGTTTTGGTGGACGATTCTTCCCCAGTAGAATTTGACCAACCATTGTTTTTAGTTGATCCATCATAAATGTAAACTCCAAATCTCAATTAACAAATTCCAAACTGTTTGGAATTTGGAATTTGGGATTAGATATTTCAGAAAAAGTTATGTTTAAAAAGATATTGATTGCAAATAGGGGCGAAATTGCATTGCGAATTATTCGCACCTGCCGAGAGATGGGCATAAAAACTGTAGCCGTTTATTCAACGGCCGATGCAGAAAGTCTCCACGTCCGGTTTGCCGATGAAGCGGTTTGCATTGGCCCACCGCCCAGTAACCTGAGCTATTTAAAAATGTCCAGTATTATTGCTGCTGCAGAAATTACCAATGCAGACGCAATTCACCCAGGCTACGGATTTCTTTCCGAGAATGCCAAATTTTCAAAAATCTGTCAAGAACACGGTATAAAATTTATAGGTGCCTCGCCTGAAATGATTGATCGCATGGGCGATAAAGCCTCTGCAAAAGCCACAATGAAGGCGGCCGGCGTGCCTACCGTTCCTGGAAGCGATGGCATTATTGAATCATTCGAAAAATGTGAGAAAATTGCTGCAGAAACTGGTTATCCCGTGATGCTGAAAGCTACCGCAGGTGGAGGTGGAAAAGGAATGCGGGAGGTATGGAAAAAAGAAGACCTAAAAAAAGCTTGGGACAGTGCCCGTCAAGAGGCGGCGGCCGCTTTTGGAAATGATGGGATGTATATGGAAAAACTAATAGAAGAGCCGCGCCATATTGAAATCCAAATTGTGGGCGATAGCACCGGAAGGGCTTGCCATTTAAGTGAACGCGACTGTTCCATTCAGCGCCGCCACCAGAAACTTACAGAAGAAACGCCTAGCCCATTTATGACTAAAAAGCTTCGTAATGATATGGGCCTTGCCGCAGTTAAAGCTGCGGAATACATTAAATACGAAGGTGCTGGAACCATAGAATTCTTGGTGGACAAAAACCGAAATTTCTACTTTATGGAAATGAACACCCGTATACAGGTGGAGCATCCAATTACGGAGCAAGTGATTGATTATGACCTAATTCGTGAACAAATCTTGGTGGCCGCTGGAGTGCCAATTTCAGGAAAGAACTACACGCCACAACTTCACTCCATAGAATGTAGAATTAACGCGGAAGATCCTTACAACGACTTCCGACCTTCACCAGGTAGAATTACTGTTTTACATGCACCAGGAGGTCACGGTGTGCGTTTAGATACGCACGTTTATGCAGGTTATACTATTGTGCCATACTACGATTCAATGATTGCGAAGCTTATTACAACTGCACAAACGCGGGAAGAAGCTATCAGCAAAATGAAACGTGCTTTGGATGAATTCGTTATTGAAGGCATAAAAACCACAATTCCTTTCCATCGCCAATTGATGGACGAGCCGGATTATGTAGCTGGAAATTATACCACCGCCTTTATGAACACCTTTAAAATGAACGATCCTGAGGAAGAATAAATTTCAGATTCCCTAAATAATGCACCAAATTCCAAAATCAAATATTGGAATTTGGTGTTTTTTTATTTCAATGCTACTTTGAAGTCCGAAAAATTCCCACTTTGAAGGGAGTTTGGGGGTTCTTTCCTAAGTATATTTGTTTATCAAAATTAGTAAAATGAACCTTTCGTATTGGGAACATAAAACCTGGCTTTCAAACATCGATTTCGCAGTAATCGGGAGTGGAATTGTGGGATTGAACTGTGCGCTATCGCTTCGGAAAAAATATCCAAAAAACAAAATCATTGTTTTTGAAAGAGGAATTTTGCCCAGTGGCGCGAGCACCAAAAATGCGGGTTTTGCTTGCTTTGGAAGTATTTCCGAAATATTGGAGGATTTAAAGACCAATTCCGAAGAAGAAGTTGTACAGCTTGTAAAAAGCAGGGTTGAAGGCTTGAAATTATTGAGAAGAACCCTTGGCGACAATCAATTGGATTACCAGGAATTCGGCGGCTATGAACTATTCACAAACGAAGATGCCGAACTTTTTGAAGTATTTAAATTGAAGATTGAATATGTAAATGAATTGCTGAAACCTGTTTTTAATGCTGAAGTTTTTTCAGAAAAAGAAAACCGTTTCGGCTTTAAAAATATTCAACCAAAACTTATGTACAGCAAGTTTGAAGGCCAGATTGACACTGGAAAAATGATGCTCGGTCTTATCAAAAAAGCTTCGGAAGAAAATATTTTGATATTGAATTCTTCCGAAATCACAAATATTTTGGACGATGCGAAATCTGTTTCCCTTCAATTAAATTCTTCAGAAAACATTTCAGCAAAAAAAGTTTTTATCGCCACCAATGGTTTCGCAAAACAGTTTTTAAATGAAGACCTAAAGCCTGCGCGAGCACAGGTTCTTGTTACTAAACCAATTGAAAACCTAAAAATTAAAGGAACTTTTCATCTCGATAGAGGGTATTATTATTTCAGAAATGTGGAAAATAGAATTCTTTTTGGTGGTGGAAGAAACCTCGATTTTAAAACCGAAGAAACCACTGAAATGAAGTTGACCGTATTGGTTCAAAACAGATTGGAGAAATTGCTTAAAACCGTAATTTTACCCGATCAGCATTTTGAAATTGACCAACGCTGGAGCGGCATTATGGGAATAGGAAAACAGAAAAAGCCAATTTTAAAAGCAGTTTCGGAAAATGTTTTTTGTGGAGTGCGGCTGGGCGGAATGGGTGTGGCTATTGGCAGTTCCATTGGCAAACAACTGTCAGAATTCAGTTGATAGCACAGAGAAATTTAAAATAAGAATTTATGTTTAAAAAGGTATTCAAATTTATATTAAAAATATTCCTTTGGTTCATTGGCCTCACAATTTTTTGGGTGTTGCTCTATAAATTCGTTCCCGTCCCATATACACCGCTAATGGCCATTCGCTCTATTGAAGGCGATAAAAATTACGAAACCCGACACGATTGGGTTCCTATTGAAGAAATCTCCCCGTATTTACAATTGGGGGTTATTTGTGCCGAGGACCAAACTTTTTTAAGCCACAGTGGCTTTGACCGCGAGGCCATTGAAAAGGCTTTGGAACACAATGAAAAAGGAAAAAAACTCCGCGGAGGTAGCACGATTTCACAACAAACTGCGAAAAACGCATTTTTGTGGCCGGGGCGCACCTGGTTCAGAAAAGGATTGGAAGCTTATTTCACTTTGCTTATAGAAACACTCTGGAGCAAAGAGCGCATTTTGGAAGTGTATTTGAACAGTGTAGAAATGGGTCCAGGCGTTTTTGGGGCTGAAGCTGCCTCACAATATTGGTTTCATAGATCCGCGAAAAATTTGCAACCTGAAAATGCCGCCGCTATAGCAGCTATTTTACCGAACCCACGGCGATACAGGGCCAATCCAGCTGGAGCTTATGTGGCGAGGAGAACGCAATGGATTGTCCGGCAAATGCGTTATTATGGTCCCTTCATACTTGAAAAACAGGAACCCAAAGAAGTTAAAAAGAAAAGGCGCAAAAAGAAAAAATGACAACAGTAGAATTAAAAACAGAATTGCTGAAACACTGCCAAAAACAGGTTGATGTTCGTTATTCAAAAATAAAACAAACCATTGCTGATATTGAGGAATCACTATTGGAAGAAGCTAAAAGCAGCAGTGGCGACAAGCACGAAACTGGCAGGGCGATGCTCCAAATAGACCGAGAAAATGCCGGAAAACAGTTGCAGGAAATAGAAAAAATAGTGCTACTCCTCAAAAAAATTGATGTAAAAGCAACTTCAGATTATGCGCGGTTGGGGAGTTTGGTCTATACAGATAGGTTTACCTACTTCATCAGCCTTTCAATAGGCACAATTCAAATTGGGAAGACGGATTATCTCTGCGTTGCTTTAAATTCACCCGTAGGCTTGCTTATTTCTGGGAAGATAAAAGGAGATGAATTTACACTTAACGGGATTGTTTATAAAATCACAAGTGTGAATTAGGGCGTAAGTTTTAAAACACCGTTTCCCTTAGGAGCTTCGGCATTTTTTCACTCATTGCCAACAACCATTTCAGCTGTTCGCGGACTAAATGTTCCTCTTCAATTTTTAAATGGAAATCATCTTCTTGTGGTTTGGTTCTGTCATCTTCAGAAAAGATGATCTTCTTTCCAAAAGTAGCCTCAAAAATATCTTCTGAATCGATTTCACTTTCCGCGGTTTCCGAAGAATTGTCTACTTTTAAAATACTTTCAGCATCCAAAAGATTTTCGATAATTTTGGAAGAAACCTTATTGAAATTTTTCGAGGCTGGGGTCGTCGGGTTGTTTAAAATATAAGTGCTAAGTGATGCCAACGACGATAGAAAAGTGTGGTTCAACATTGCGATTTCATAGAATTTATCCAAGTTTTGCTGTTTGGATTTTGGTTCCTGGGTCATCCGCTGAAAGGCGGTGCTGAGGTCGGACATTTCCAAAAAAGCTTTTTTTCTGGCCACTTTATATTGCGATGGAACGCTTCCCTTTTTGTTGTAATAGCCAATAATTTCTTCCAAATAAAACCGGTTAGCTTTAATAGTTTCCAGTAAGGTTTTTTGCATTCCATGAATTTCCCAAGCGGGCCAGAGCAGTAAATTTCCCAAAGTTGCCAATCCGGCACCGATGAGTGTATCAGTTACCCGATATTGAATTACATTAAAAATATCTGGACGCAAAAGTGCATAAATGAAAACCACGCTAAGCGTAATAAATGTGGCTGAAGCCTTATAATTACGCTGCACCATGGAAAAGGCAATCACCAACGAAACAATTGCCAAAATGCCGTAAACCATTGTATTTTGAGTGAGTAAAACAATGCCCACAGCCAGTGCACCGCCAATCAATGTTCCAATAGTTCGTTCTTTTGAACGTTTTTTTGTGAGGCCGAAGGTAGGGCGCATAATCACGATTATCGTAAGCAGGATCCAATATGGGTTTTGTACGGCGAACAGCATACCCACGCCGTAGCCAATCATTGTAATCACCCCAAGTCGAAGCGAATGTTTAAAAATCGGAGAATGCAGGTTGAAATTTTCAACCAAAATTTCGATGTCGTAATTCTGCGTAGTTAAAAACCTACGTGAATCTTCTTTTTTCTGCGATGAAATCTCGCGCCGGGCAGGATTTTTTAAAAGCCATTCAATTTTTTCGATCTTCTTTATCTGCTCCTTTTGATATTTGAAAAGATTTTTCAGCATCACCAGATTTTCATCAAAGGTTTCATTTTCATCGGAAACAAATTCCGTAATTCCCTGTTTAATACTCTGATGAAATTCTTCAATGCTGTTGTTATCTCGAAGCTTTTTCGGTGTGGAAAGATTCGCCGCAATTGCATCCAGTCTATTGCTCATAGCATAAAGAAGCCCTTGAAAATTTTTCAATTGTTCAATTTTCTTGGTAAAAAGTTCATCTGTTTTTGAATAGTTAACGGGGTTTGCCATTGCCAGTTCCAACATATCAACCAGTTGCACAAATATCAGCATCCGCTTTCCTTCGTAATCGGATTTACCGGAACCTTTTCGGCTGGAAATTAATATATCGCGCAGGGTTTCGTGGGTAGTGGTAAGGTCGGTTTGGATACTTAACAATTTTTTTAAAAGGTCAGTTCGGTCTGTAGTTTCGGCAACCAATTCGCCTCTAGTTCTTAAATAATCGGCAGTAAGTTTGAGGGTTTTAGAAAGATAGTATTCTGTGGCTGCTTTCGGAAAAATAAAATGCCGAAGCAGCGAAAGTGCTGCATACCAAAGCCCGCCAATGCCAATAAGCAGCATTCTATCATACGGTTCCATTCCGTTGGAAACGTTTGAAAAACTGAGTACTAATGCCAAAAGCCCAGAAAAACTTATCAATGATGCTCGAAAGCCATAAATGGCGAGATAGGAAATGCAGAACATTAAAATGCCGAGAACCGGAAACAATAACCAGGTCGAAAATTGCAAATAACCCCCAACCAAACTAATGATCATCGCCAATAAAGTAGCAAAAAGAATACCCGTAATTTTATGCCGAATGCTACCGCTAACATCACTGGGCGACGCAAGCATGGCGCCAACGGTCACGGTGATTCCGATTTGAAGGGCATCTAGTTTAACCCCAACTATTATGGGGATGGTTAGTGCAATTCCCAAAAGAATGGCTTTTGAAAAATCTGTGCTATTAAAATACTCGGTGAGATCTTTTAATGTGGTGCCTAATATATTTTTTGGGAATTTCAAAAGCAAACGTTTTCATAAGCATCAAAGATATTGTGCCCAAAGGCTAAGTTCGTTAATCTTTTCAGAAAAGAAAATTTGTTATTGTTTTATTAAATAAGCGAACGGTGGTACTTTGTTGTGGTTTAAAATTTTAACTTTATGTTTCCATCATAAAAAAGACAACCGATGAACCGAGTAATTCTGCTGAAAAATCGTCCCAAAGGAAAACCTTCACTTAAAGATTTTGAGTTTATAGAAGAAGAAAAACCCCAGCCAAAAGAAGCCGAGATATTATTGAAAACGAAATACGTTTCCGTAGATCCCTATCTGCGTGGAAGGATGCGCGATGAAAAATCATACATAGCGCCTTTTGAAGTTGGAAAACCTTTGGAATCTGGTATTATTGCTGAAGTTATAAAATCGAATAACAAAAACTTTCAAATGGGGGATTTTGTGAATGGAATGCTTCAATGGAAACAATTCCAAACCTCAAATGGGAATGGATTGAACAAAGTTGACCGTAAAAAAGCTCCTTTGAAAGCTTTTTTGGGGGTTTTGGGTTTGACTGGAATTACGGCGTATTTAGGATTGGACAAAATAGGAAAACTTGAAAGAGGCGAAACTCTTTTGGTTTCCGGAGCCGCGGGCGCAGTGGGAAGCATAGCAGGACAAATAGGTAAAATTAAAGGCTGCAGAGTTGTTGGAATTGCTGGAAGCGAGGAAAAAATTGATCGGATTAAACAGAAATTTGGATTTGATGCAGGCATCAATTATAAAACAACTGACAATATGAAAAAAGCCATCGCAGAGGCCTGTCCCAATGGCGTGGACGTATATTATGACAATGTAGGGGGCGAAATACTCGACGCTACTTTAACGAATATGAACAAATTCGGGCGGGTGATAAACTGTGGTGCCATATCCCTATACAACGAAACCAAAACTCCAACAGGACCGCGAGTTGAAACTACGCTAATCAAAAATAGCATTTTGATGCAAGGCTTCACGGTACGTGATTTTGTAAAAGATTTCGGTCCAGCCCAAAAACAGTTGGCCCAGTGGCTGGAAGAGGATAAAATCAGTTATTTGGAAACCGTAGTAGAAGGTTTTGACAGTATTCCGCAAGCGTTTATAGATTTGTTTGACGGGAAGAACAAAGGAAAAATGATTGTTGTGGTTTAAATTTTCCCTGAAAATTTCAACCAACAATTACTTTCTTTTTTAAGCTTAAATGGATTGTTGAAAAATACGATGTTTCCATTAAAATCTGCTTCTACCAAAAAATGTGTTCCTTTGAAATAACAATTTTTTACGGAGACTTCTAGCTTTGTCTTTTCTTTGGAAATTTGTAATTGATGGGGAAATACGACGATTTTTTCAGAAGAAGTTTCAGAAGAAAAATGCTTTCGTGGAAGCAAATTCGCTTCGCCAAAAAAGCCGGCCTGATATTCCGTTGAAACGTTTTTATAGATAATTTCAGGTGTTCCGAACATTTCCTCGCTTCCGTTTCTCAGCATTAAAATGTGGTCAGAGAATGCAAGAGCTTCTTCGCTATCGTGGGTTGCGGTGATGCAACTGATGTTATATTCCTTCAGATAACTAAAAATATTTCGCTGCAATTTATTTTTTCTGAAAACATCAATATTGCTGAAAGGCTCGTCGAGTAATAGAATTTTGGGTTCGTTCGCCAAAGCTTTCGCCAAAGCTACTCGTTGTTTTTGTCCGCCGCTGAGGTTTTTTACGAGTTTATTTTTGAATGTTTCCATTTCAACTACCTCCAAAAGTTCATCAATTCGCCTTTCATCTTTTTCTTCATCCAATCGCGAAAGGTACGAACCGATGTTATCGGCAACGGTGGTGAATGGCATAATATTGAATTCCTGTGTCACAAGTTTCATAAACGGTTCCCCGGGAATGAGTGCTTTTGTTGGGCCGAGTAGTTTTTTTTTGTTGAAATGAATGCTTCCACTTTCTAAATGAAGCAAGCCGTAAACAAGATGTAAAAGTGTAGATTTTCCGCAACCGCTTTCCCCTAATATACTAAGGTGTTCGCCAGGTTTCAGCGTGAAATGAATGTCCTTTAAAATGGGTTTTTCGGTATAGGAAAAGGAATTGATTTCAACTTTTAGCATCGCATAAATTATTTTGCCAAAATTCCTTCACTTTCCAAAATGGGAATTTCAATCACGTTTTCTTCTGATATACTATTCGGTTCAAAAATGAATTTGCGTTCAAAAAGTTTGTTTTCGGCAAAAAAAGTGACCAAATATTCGTTGGTAAAACCCAAAACTTCGATGGGAATGAATTCAACTTTAGTAGCGGTTTTCGATGAGAGATTTCCCAAACCGTGGCGCAATGTGGAAGTTTTTCTGTCGTCGCTTTTCCCGCGCGAAAGCACCAGAACCGTGGAGATTTCATCATCGCGATCGTTCACCAAATAGATATTCCAATGCTGGGCGGTAAAGTCTTTGTCCCATTCCTTAACAGCGGCAATATGTACTTTTTTAGCCATGGAAATTTCAATATCCTTACGCATAATCAATCTTCAATTTTCCACATAATCCAAACGATCAAAAGGGCAATAACCATTACGCCCAAAGAAATGGCGCCAAATACTATTTTTATTGCACCAACGATAAAAGTGAGCACGGCCACCGCTATTGCAATGACAACCAAAAGCGCAATCACGAGATATTTTTTCATAGCATTTTTTGTCTTAAATATTTTGTCTTACAGCGCAGCGGTCTTATGTCTTTTTTTACAGCACACTTTTAAACTGTTCCAAAAAGCGAATGTCGTTTTCACTGAACATTCTTATGTCCGGAATTTGGTGCAACAACATCGCGATACGGTCCACGCCCACGCCAAAGGCAAAACCGGAATATTCTTCGGGGTCGATGCCACAGTTTTTAAGAACGTTTGGGTCAACCATTCCACAACCGCCAATTTCCAACCAGCCGGTTCCTTTTGTAATTCTATGATCTGCTTCGGTTTCCAAACCCCAATAAACATCAACTTCGGCGCTTGGTTCCGTAAATGGGAAGTAAGATGGGCGTAAACGGATTTTTGATTTCCCGAACATTTCGGTAGTGAAATATTGCAAGGTTTGTTTTAAATCTGCGAAGCTTACGTTTTTGTCCACATATAAACCTTCCACTTGATGGAAAAAGCAATGCGAACGCGCTGAAATTGCTTCGTTCCTATAAACACGCCCTGGTGAAATTGTACGTATGGGCGGTTTGTTGTTTTCCATATACCTTACCTGCACCGAAGATGTGTGGGTACGCAACAAAACATCGGGATTGGTTTGAATGAAAAAGGTATCCTGCATATCGCGTGCTGGGTGATATTCTGGAAGATTTAATGCGGTAAAGTTGTGCCAATCGTCTTCCATTTCCGGTCCTTCGGAAACGTTGAAACCAATTCGCAAAAAGATATCGATTATTTTGTTTTTTACTATAGAAATTGGATGGCGGGAACCCAACGGAACCACTTCGCCTGGACGGGAAAGATCGCCGTAAATGCCTTTGGTTTCTGCCTTGTTTTCCAATGCTTCTTTAAGCGAATCCACTTTTTCCTGCGCTGCGTTTTTAAGCGTGTTCAGTACTTGCCCGAATTCCTTTTTCTGATCGTTTGGCACATTTTTAAACTCGGTAAAAAAGTCATTTAAAAGTCCTTTTTTCCCTAAATATTTGATGCGGAAGCTTTCTATTTCTTTTTTGTTGGTTGAAGAAAATGCTTGTACTTCTGCGATGTGGTTTTTTATTGTTTCTATCATTACTAAGTTTTCTAAAGAAAAATATACTAATTAATCACCTCCTTCTCCAAAAAATACTGTACAATAGCCTCCTTCATCAAAACGCTCTGCTCCCCAGCTTTTAGAGGCGGCAATTGTTCCAAAACTTTGTAGTGTGGCCAGCTTTCTTCGTCAAAATAATCAAATTCATAATATCCATACGGTTCCAAAAGACGGCAGATGGCGATGTGCATCAAGTCTAGCTTTTCGTCTTTTTTAAACTTTCTGTGTAATTGGCTAAGTTCCTGAACGCCCACCAAATAAATGATGGCATCCAAATCCAAAACTTCGCCATCGGCAAAACGGTCGCCAAGCATTTTTACCACTGCATCCCATCTATTCTTTAATTGTTCGTCGCGTGCCATATTAAATAATTAATTAGTGTCCAAAGATAGTGGTTTAAAGTTTCAAATTAAATCTGGTTAAATTACAAATGATAACAATTTAAATTCCAAAACTCAAAACCCAAATTCCAAAAAAGCATCAAATATCCATATCAGAAATTTGGAATTTGGTGCTTGAAATATGGAATTTCTTATATTTAACAAAATTTTCAAGATATGAACACAATAGACATCGTTCTCGGCCTCATTTTTATCATCGCTTTTTTCGTGGGTTTTAAAAAGGGATTGTTGCGGGCGCTCGCTTCATTAATAGGAATAGTGGTCGCAGTTTATTGTGCCATGTTTTTTTCGGACTATGTAAAAGGTTACTTGGAAAATTGGTTCAACTGGAGCGCAGACGCTAACAAAGTAGTTTCATTTTTAATAATGTTTTTCCTGATAATAATACTTTTCAGCTTGCTGGGAAGGC
Source organism: Aequorivita sp. (assembly GCA_036724225.1). Taxonomy (GTDB): domain Bacteria; phylum Bacteroidota; class Bacteroidia; order Flavobacteriales; family Flavobacteriaceae; genus Aequorivita. The sequence goes on along the minus strand of DAIMFZ010000007.1, from coordinate 15,404 downwards.
TTTTGACGAAAGTTGCCGATTTTGTGATGCTCGGCATTTTCAACAAAATTTTCGGCGGAATTTTCAATGTGCTGAAATACGCTTTTTTGGTTAGCGTGGTTTTTATGTTCGTGAATGCTTCGGAAAGTTATAGGATACTTACACCTGAACAGCGGGAAACTTCAGTGCTGTATAAACCCGTCGCGATGATTGCTCCTGCAATTCTTCCAGCAATAATGAAGGAAGTGGACGAGCTAAAAGACCCTGAAATGGAGATAATTCCAGAAAAATCCACAGACAGTTTGTAGTAATAAGTAATTTAAAGCTGCTTCAAATCCGTTCCTGGAATCCAGCCATCTTTTCCATCTGCTAAGGTAATGCGATACCAATTGCCATCCTGTGCTAATATCTGCACTTTGGTACCTTCGTGAAGCGTGAACGCCACGTTACTGCCCATAGAGGGTTCAGTTTTCACTTCAATTTCGCTCGCAAAAATTACTGCAGGTTGGTTTTTTGAATAATCGCCGTAGGTTAAAAAGGCCATTGTCAGCGAAGCAACGAGGAACGACCCGGCAAACATGGAGCTCACAAAAAGCAATCGTTTTCTTTTTTCCGAAAAAGCAAAATAGTAAAACAGGAATAACGCTACAAAAAAGACCGAAAAAGCAACGGCCGAAACTGCCCAACCCTCAAAAGTGAATACGCTGGCAATGCTGTGGTACCATTTCGAAAAAACGGTTTTAGGCAAAGGTTCTATGGCATCAATCCGTGCGTTTTCGGCAAAGGCGAGATTGTTTTTTATATCGGTATCGTTTGGCGATAGTTGTAATGCTTTTTCGTAATAATACACGCTTGGCCCAATGTGGTTCAACTTGTACTGCGCATTTCCTAAATTGAAATAGAGTTCCGCTGAATGTTCGCCTTTGTCTAAAATCTTCATCCATGAATCAATGGCCTGTTGGTATTTTCCGTTTTTGTAAAGTTCCTTTCCTTGGTCAAAAAGATTTTTATTTTGACTAATACTTGAGAAGGAAACAAGTAAAATAAATAGGTACAGTAGCTTTTTCATCTTCTTCAATTTTACTGTATTTGTTTGTCAATATTTGAAATAACTTCCACCGCTTTGCTGTAATCCTGTTGCACCGATGCTTTGGAAGAAGAGGCATAGCGTGCGTATTCGCAACTTTTTAGCAAGGTGATAAAGTTTTCCACAACAGCTACTTCCACATTTCGTTCGAGCAACATTTTTGAGATAAGGCTTTTTTCCATTTCCGAAGTTTCAATACTCAACTGCGCTTTCAGATAATTGTGGAGCGCGCGTTCCAAAGATTCGTAAAATGAAACTGGGTTTGAAATATTCCGCTTTGCTTCAGAAAGATATTTTTTGGCAAGCTTGTTGGCTCTTCGCAGTTTGTTTCCTTCCACATCATTCAAACGTTGTTTGCGTTTTTTACCGGCGAGAATAAACAGCGGAATCAACAAAAAAGGACTTCCCAATAGCGACCAAAATAAAGCTGATTTAAAAAACGATTCCTGCGCGATGGGTTTTAAATTGGCGTCCAGTTTTATATACTTAAAATTGTCTTTTGACAGAACAACCTGTTTTTTAGCATCGTTTGGATTAATACTTGAAGTGGCAGAGCTGATTGGCCCGTTTTCCACTTCAATGGTAAACTCTTTTGAAGTGATGGTTTTATATTTTTCGGTTTTGGGATCGAAATATGAAAAAGTAATTGGATTAACGGGGTAAGTTCCTTTAAATTGGGGAACAACCGTGTAAGTATCGGTTATGGTTCCCTGCATTCCGGCAATGGTTGTGTTTACACTTTCGTTGTGCTCGGGCTCATAAACTTCTAATGTGTTTGGAAGTTTTACTGCTGGAAGTGTGAACAATTTCAAATTCCCTTTTCCCGAAACCTTTACGTCCAATTGCAAAGATTCGTTGGCGTTGAGCGTGGTTTTGTTGGTGTTTACATCAAATGCGAAATCGCCAACCGCACCGTTGAAACCATCGGGTTTTCCTTCCAACGGAAGTGGTTTCACGTCAATAGTCCGGTTTCCAGCACTGATGGTTTTGTTGACGCGCTCCATCAACCTGCGCCCAAAAATATCGCGGCGGTTTCCTTGCACATCAATGGGAATATCAAGTGTGAGCGGTTCAATATCGAGCTTTCCTGTTTTCTGTGGATAAAGAACGGTGGTTCTTAAAACCACATAGCGATAATCTTCGCCATTAAATTTTCCTTCGTAAACCTTAAAATTGTTTTGATTATCAATATTCTGGCTCCAGAAATCTGCGTACTTTGGAGTGTCTATCTCCCGCCATTGGCTGGTTATGCTCACATCGTGTGAAACGTATAATTTGTATGTAACCGTAATTGCTTCGTTTAAAAATGGATTGGCATTGGAAACTTCCGCCACCAAATGTACATTTTCGCTCGCCACAAAATCTGCGTTGTTTCCATCTTTGGGAACATCAACAGCGGCAGTAACTTCCACTTGTATGGGAAGGGTTTTATAGGTTTCATCGTTAATTTCAATAGTGGCCTGACCAATGGTTAATTTTCCGCGGCTCTGCGGTGCCAAAAAGTAGGAATAGGTTTTTGAAAAACTGCGCTTGCCGTTTATCCACGAATTGCTGATGGATTGGTTTGGGCCGCCCACCACTTTAAAATTGTCAAAACTTGGCGGCCTGAAATTGTCGCCATCTTGGTTCATTTCAAAATCCACTCGTAAACGCTCGTTTATTCCAAGCGTTTTTTTGCTAACCTTCGCATCAAACTGAACCTGCGCCGTGGCAGCAATGCTGCACAGCACAAACCCTAAAAGGAATAAAAAATTCTTCGTTTTCATAATCTACCAGTCTTTATCCGATTTCACTTTTTCACCTTTTTGCTTTTCGGCATTTATCTTATCCTGTGTCTTTTTTTCTTCGTTGTTCATCGCTTCCAAAAGACTTTTCACTTGTTGTGGCGAAAGTTGGCCGGGGACGGGTTGCTGTTGTTGTGGCTTGTCCCCTTCTTCTTCTTTTGGTTTGTCGGGCTTGCCTTTGTCCTCTTTTTGGTCGCCTTTGTCTTTATTATCCTTCTCGTCTCCCTTGTCGCCTTGGTCTTTTTTGTCCTGTTTATCTTGTTGATCTTTTTTATCCTGATCTTTTTTGTCTTGGTCTTTGTTTTTGTCGTCCTTATCCTGTGGAGGCGGTGGATTTTTATCCAATAAATCTTTTGCCAAAGCTAAATTATAGCGGGTTTCATCATCATTTGGGTTGTTCCGAAGGGCATTTTTGTAGGCTTCCACCGCTTCGGTATATTTTTTTTCGTTCATAAAAGTATTTCCTAAATTGTGAAATGCTTTGTGTTTTTCAACTTTGTCGGTTGCAGTTTGAGCAGCTTGTTTGAAACGGAGCATCGCCTCGGCGTTTTTGTCTTTTCCGTAATAAGCGGTTCCGAGATTGTATTTAGCAGTTTCGCTTTTTGGGTTTAGAGAAATGGCTTTCCGGTAATCTGCTTCTGCGGAAGGAAATTCCTTTTTCTGAAGTGATTGTTGGGCTTCACTCAAATAATTTTGTGCGGCTTTCAATTCTTTCCTTTGCTCTTTTGATTGCTGGGCAAATGAATTAGATGAAAAAGCAATCGCGCAAAGAACCATCACGATTTTCTGTATATATTTTTTCTGAAAAAACATTTTATCCACAAACATCATTTTATTGTTTTTCCTTTTCATTAAACAAATTCAACTTTCTTAGCCAAGCTGTTTTTCGCTCCAAGAGGAATACGTCCAATACCAACAAAAATAATGCCCCAGCCAAAAACCACTGAAATTGGTCTTTAAAATCGGTAAATTGTTTCGACTCAAATTCCTTTTTGTCCATGCCGTTCAAAATGGATTTCACTTGATCCACCACTTCTTTAGTATTTGAGCCGTCAAGATAGGCACCATTAGTGGTTTTTGCAATCTCTTTAAGAGTTTCTTCACTTAATCGCGTGATAACTTGTTCGTTGTTTTTGTCGCGAAGATAAAATTGAAGCACTCCATTTTGCTTGATGGGGATGGGTCCGCCTTCCACGGTTCCCACGCCAATGGTAAAAACACGAATGCCTTTTTTGGCGGCTTCACTGGCTATTTCAGAAACATTTCCTTCGTGGTCCTCGCCATCGGAAACTATGAAAAGTACATGGTTTGTTTGCCCTTCATCATCATAAAAAGTTTCGGCAAGTTTCATCGCTTGGTTAATCGCCGTTCCCTGTGAAGAAACCATATCAGTGTTCATTCCGTTCAAGAAAAGTTTTGCCGCGGAAAAATCGGTGGTTATTGGCACCTGCGGAAAGGCGCTTCCCGCATAACCAATGATTCCAACTCTATCGCCCACCAAACTATTGATTATTTGGGTGATGAGTTGTTTTGATTTTTCCAAACGGTTTGGCGCAATGTCTTCCGCCAGCATACTTTTTGAAACGTCTAAGGCAAACACAATGTCCACGCCTTCACGTTTTACGTTTTCTATTTTTGTCCCGATTTTTGGATTTACCAATGCGAAACTCAAACAAGCAATGGCCAAACAAAGCACAAAAATTTTTAAAATGGATTTGAAGAGGGAACGGTTTGGGCTCAACTTTTTAAGCAATTCTTTATCAACAAACCGTTTTTGAACCGTTTTTTTCCAAACCAAAACCGCAAGAAATAGCACCACAATCACCGGGATGGCGAAGAGGATGTAGAAGTATATGGGTTGTTCTAATTGATACA
>DAIMFZ010000007.1:0-10579 GCA_036724225.1 Aequorivita sp. | reverse complement strand
AAAAATTCAAACGCAATCAAAACCAGTGCGAAAAGGGCCCACGGGCGATACATTTCGTCATAGTTTGTGTATTTGAATTCTTCAATATCTGTTTTTTCCAATTTGTTTATTTCTTCATAAATCTGTTCCAATTTTGTATTGCTCGTTGCGCGGAAATATTTGCCGCCAGTCTTTTTCGCAATTTCTTTCAACAGGGCTTCGTCAATTTCCACTTGCACGTTTCCATATTGAAAACCGCCGTCAGGCCGAATTCCAATTGGCGACATTGCCATCCCGTTACTTCCAATGCCGATAGTGTAAACCTTAATGCCAAATTCCACCGCAAGTTCACTCGCTATTTTTGGGTCAATGAATCCTGTGTTGTTTACCCCATCTGTCAATAAAATAATCACTTTGCTTTTTGCGCGACTTTCCTTTAAACGGTTTACGGCTGTTGCAAGCCCAGAGCCGATGGCGGTTCCGCCTTCAATGGTTGTGTTATAGGCCATACTTTTAAGCGATGAAAGCACAATGGCTTTATCACTCGTTAAAGGTGTTCGGGTGTAACTTTCTCCAGCGTACTCCACCAGGCCAATGCGATCATTTGGACGACTGTTTATAAATCGAGCGGCAACGGTTTTTAGGGCTTCCAAACGGTTTGGCTTTAAATCGCGCGCTAGCATACTTGCTGAAAGGTCCATCGCCATAACAATATCAATCCCTCGGGTGGTTTTTGATTTTGTGGATTCGTCAACAGTTCTGGGCCTTGCCATTGCGATAATCAATGCGGAAAGCGCTAAAAGGCGAAGTGCAAAAAGTAGTGGCTTTAAACGTGACAACCAGTTTTTTCCAGATTTAAAACCTTGTATACTTGATATTTTTAAGGAAGCCGTTTGCTGTTTCCGCTTCCATAAATACCATAGCACGAGCACCGGAAGTATGAGGAACAACCAGAAAAACTGCGGATTTACAAATTCGAAATTACTGCCCATCTTTTTTCTCTGAAATTTCAAGCTCTATGGAAGCTTCCATTCGTTTTTTAATTTCTTCGGCGTATTTGCCATCGTCTTGATAAACTATCAAAACTTCCTGCAATCCATTTTCCTGTGCGAAAAGCAACAGTTCATACGTGCTTTTCTGTTTCAACACTTTGTTGTCTGAAACTTGTACGTTGAATTCACCATACGCTTTCAAACCTTTAATTCCCTTATTGGTTTCAAAATCGTCGCGTTTCACTACCATATTTTTTGCGCCACTTTGTTCCAAATCGTCCAAAACCCCATCCAATGCTGTATCCAGAGCAATGTCCTGTTTTTGGCTGAACTGGGTAGTTGAAACCATTATGTACAGCGGCGAATTCATAGCACCATAGGTGAAAAAGTCTTTTGCGCTAACTGTACTTTTTTCGGCATTTGTTACGGAAGATTCGGCTCTCACGAGTACTTTTGGAGTTTCTAAAATAACAGCTGGATTTCCATATTCACTTTTTATCCATCGGCCTTCGGCGAGTTCGCGGAGGTCGTTTCCAAAGATTTTATCTTTTAAATTGTCGAAACCAGTAATGCTTCCGAAAATAATTGCTGCCAAAATAATAGCCGCAAACACACCAGAAATTCCCAAAATCCATTTTCTGCGTTTTCGCTTTTTTTGAAGTTTTTCAAGGTATTCCTGATTTTCCAAAAGCTCTTCTTCCGTGGGTTCGGGAACAGCTTCGTGGGTTTCATTGATGATTTCCTCGATGGTGTTTCGGTCCACTTCCGCTTGCCCGGCCTGTTGGTTCATTTTTGCAAATTTCACCAAATCGGCACGTTTGAAAATTAAATCCAGTTTGCGGATGGTTTCCAAATCGAAATCGAAATTACCTGCGTCTTTGTGCATCATCAAACGGGTGATTAGCTCGTCGCTGGTGCTTTCCAGTGCGGCTTCATCAACTTCACGATCCAAATAGCGCTTTACGATTTCGGTAAGACTACTGTAATATTCCTTGCTTTTGTTTTCCTTTAAAAGTTGGGTGTTGTCCAGTTTTTTTAAAGCAACAATCGCTTCTTCATAAGGCGGCAATTGCTTTTCAGCAGCGTCTTTTCGTTTTTTTCTTCGGAAGAAATAAAAGACGATTCCAATTATCAAAAGAATTGGAAGGAGCCAATACAAAAGTTGTTTCCAATCAAAAGGAGGCGCTTTCACTTCCACCGCAGGTTTTATGTCGAACATTTTCTGCTTGGTGGTGTCCACAATCACGTCGTTCACTTCCACCTTTATGGAATCGGTCAAAAACGGTTTGTTATTGATGAAAATACGCTGCGGCGGAATTGTGTAGTGGCCGCTGTCAAACTGAGTTAAGCCGTATTTTTTGATGAGGCGATATTTGGCACCTTCAAAAGTAGTATCCGTTTTATAGGATTCTATCATTTCCAAAGGCGCAAAAGTTTGCTCATCCGGGAAAACCACAACATCTGTAGAATCTGCGTCTACGTGAATTATGTATAGAATTTCTTCGCCAATCTTGATTTTTGTGGAATCGATAGTGGAGGTTACTTGGGCAGTTGCGAAGAAGGAGAAAAGAGAAAAGAATATAGAAAAAAGAAAATAGGGATTGCCCCCAAAATTTAAATTTCGGTTTTTTGGATTATTATTTAATCTAATATCTAACATCAAAAATCTAACGTTTCTTAAAATACCCCAACAATTTTTTCACATAACTTTCGTCAACCCTAGAACTCAAAGCACCTGCACCACTTTTCGTGAAAGATTCAGTAAAGTAGTCCACCCGTTCGCGATGGTAGCTATGATATTGATTGCGTACACTCTTGGAACCGGTGTTAACCAAAAGCAGTTCGCCGCTTTCTTGATCCTGCATCTGGACCATTCCGAGGTTTGGAATGGTTTCTTCGGCTTTGTCGTAAATACGAATTCCAGTAACATCGTGTTTTCGCGCGGCAATCTTTAACGTGTCTCGATAATCGTCTGCAATAAAATCTGAAAGCACAAAAACGATGGCTTTCTTTTTCATAACGTTGCTCAAAAATTTCAGTGCGTTTGCAATGTCGGTTTTGTTGCTTTTTGGTTTGTGTTCCAGCAATTCACGGATAATTCGCAGCACGTGCGATTTTCCCTTTTTCGGCGGAATGTAAAGTTCAATTTCATCGGAAAAAAGAATCAATCCCGTTTTGTCATTGTTCTGCATTGCTGAAAAGGCAAGCGTTGCGGCTATTTCTGTAACTATTTCATTTTTGAATTGCTCCTGCGTTCCAAAAAATTCGGAACCGCTAATGTCTACCATCAGCATTAAGGTTAGCTCGCGTTCTTCCTCAAAAACTTTTATAAATGGCTCGTTGTAACGGGCAGTAACGTTCCAATCTATATTCCGAACGTCGTCGCCAAACTGGTATTGGCGCACTTCGCTAAAAGTCATCCCGCGACCTTTAAAAGTACTGTGATACTCGCCACCAAAAACGTGATCGCTCAAGCGTCGCGTTTTGATCTCGATTTTTCGTACTTTCTTAAGAAGTTCTTTAGTATCCATTATTAGTAGTTGGTAGACGTTAGTTGGTAGTAGGTAGCATAAGACTGCATACTGCCACTGAACACTGCATACTTTTTTTACGGTACTTCAATTACATTGACAATCTTGTTGATGATTTCTTCGGAAGTAATGTTTTCGGCTTCCGCTTCGTAAGTGATGCCTATTCTGTGGCGAAGCACGTCGTGCACAACGGCGCGAATATCTTCGGGAACCACATAACCGCGGCGGCGGATAAAGGCATAACATTTTGCGGCAATGGCAAGGTTAATACTTCCACGCGGGGAAGCGCCAAAGTTGATGAGCGGTTTTAAATCGGAAAGACCGAAATTCTCCGGAGTTCTTGTAGCGAAGACGATATCGAGAATGTATTTTTCAATCTTTTCATCCATATAAACTTCGCGAACAGCAGCTTGCGCCCTTTTAATTTGCTCCAAAGTGGCAACTGGGTTGATCTGCTCGTATTCTTCTTTAAGATTTTGACGGATGATGAGTTGTTCCTCAGCAACTTTCGGATATTTTATTACCGTTTTCAGCATAAAACGGTCAATCTGAGCTTCGGGCAATGGGTAGGTTCCTTCCTGCTCAATCGGGTTTTGGGTAGCCATTACCAAAAAGGGCTTATCCAGCTTAAAAGTAGTATCGCCAATGGTAACTTGCTTTTCCTGCATCGCTTCCAAAAGGGCCGATTGTACTTTTGCTGGAGCACGGTTAATTTCATCTGCAATCACGAAGTTGGCAAAAATGGGACCTTTTTTAATGCTGAAATCGTTCAGTTTCATATTGTAGATCATCGTTCCCACAACATCTGCTGGAAGCAAATCGGGCGTAAACTGTATTCGGCTAAAGGTTCCGTGTACCGCTTTTGAAAGCGTGTTGATGGCGAGGGTTTTTGCAAGCCCCGGAACACCTTCCAAAAGAATGTGTCCTTGGCCCAAAAGCCCAATTATAAGCCTTTCCACCATATGTTTCTGGCCAATAATAACTTTGTTCATTTCCATTGAAAGGACGTCCACAAAGGCACTTTCCCTCTCAATTTTTTCGTTTAAAGCAGCGATGTCAAAGGTAGTTTCTGTATTTTCCATACTGTATTTAAATTCAATTTAATGCTTTTTAAAAAGACGGTGCAAATTGAAAATTTATTGAATAAAAGGCTGTTAACAATTGGTTAAATTAAAAAAGAGGAAAACTTTAAGTTTTCCTCTTTTTAAAAACGTATGATTTTGAACTTTTACTGCTACATATTAATTTCGCCCATACTTGTTACTTCACCTTGAACTACTGTAACATTATCAACAACCAATGGAGGGATTCCCAAACCTAAATCTGCTTGGAATGTTACGGTATATACTCCATCTGGCACTCCGCTAAGCAGAAAATCACCTTGAAGATTTGTATAAGTAGAAATTTCAAGGGGTCCATTAACCGCAGTAACCATCGTCAACATCCCGATAGGAAGCACTTTTCCAGAAATGGCACCACTTTCAGCAACAGTGATTGCTCTAATTACTGGTTTTAGGCTATACTCTCCGTTTCCTTGTGAAACAATGGATTTGTCAACATCAAAATCTAGCATAAATTCATATAAAACCCCAGGCTCGAGGTTTTCATTTACCTGAATTTTTAAACCAGATTGCTGTGAACTCGGAGTTGCAAGTGGCAAAGTCTGTCCATCTACAACTATAGAGTTTTCTTCACCCAAAATTAAACGTATCTGGCTGATATTTCCAGCGGGAACTTCATCATTAAATAATAGCACATTTACTCCTGCGGTTAACTTTAAAAGGTCGTAAATACCAGCATTAATACCTAGTACAACATCGTCGTGGCCATTATTATATTTTATTACTACCTGTTCAACATCAATAAAGACGGCCTCATAATCGCCAGGGGCATCTGTCAGTCTTATTGCTAATTTTGCTTTTCCTTCATTATCATTAGAATCATCACTGCTACATGATGCAAATCCTAGAAATAATAATGCAATTAAACTTAATTTTAATAGGGTTCTCATATTTGTGGGATTAGAATTAGTTTTACAAACGTATTGTTTGAAATTTAGAGTTTTAAAGCTGTAAGCAAATATTAACTTTTGATTTAACGGAATTTAACCTTCTAGAATCCTCTAGAAATTTAATTTTAGAAAAAGTTTGAAATGAAAAACAAAATAGCATTAATAACCGGAGCCACTTCGGGAATTGGGATGGCAACTGCGAAACTTTTTGCCAAAAATGGAGTGAAATTAATTCTCTGTGGAAGAAGGGAAGAACGGTTGAAAAACCTTTCGGAAGAACTTTCAGAATTGACAGAAGTTCACACTTTAAATTTTGATGTTCGCAACAAAGAGGAAGTTTTTTTGGCTGTGAAATCACTTCCGAAGCAATTTTCTGAAATAGATATTTTAATAAATAACGCTGGCAATGCCCACGGAATGGACACCATTGACGAAGGAAACACAGACGATTGGGATGCCATGTTGGATATTAACGTGAAAGGTTTGCTTTATGTTAGCAAAGCAATTATTCCAAAAATGATTGAACAAAAAAGCGGACATATTATCAATATTGGAAGCACCGCTGGAAAAGAAGTTTATCCAAAAGGCAACGTTTACTGCGCTAGTAAACACGCCGTGGATGCCATAAACCAAGGAATGCGGATCGACCTGAACGGAAAAGGAATAAAAGTAGGCGCCATAAATCCAGGGATGGTAGAAACCGAATTTAGTGAAGTGCGTTTTAAAGGAGATAGTGATAGAGCCGAAAAAGTATATCAAGGTTTTACGCCATTAAAACCAGAAGATATTGCGGATATTATTTGGTTCGCGGTAACGCGCCCTCCGCACGTGAATATTGCGGATTTGACGGTTATGAGTTTGGACCAGGCGAGTAGCACTATAGTTAATAAAGCATGATCAACAAACGCCTTTTAATCAAAAACCTACTCGCCCATAATGACGAGAGCAGTTTCTATGATAAAAAGCGAAAAATTGATTTGGGGACTAAGGAGGGGAAGGCGAAATTTCTAAAACATATATGCGCACTAAGCAACAGCAATCCGGCGAATAATTCCTTTATCGTGATTGGCGTTGAGGACGAAACCAATGAAATAAACGGTGTGGATTTTTTTGACGACAGCAAAATCCAAAACCTTGTAAATGCATATTTAACAAATGCGCCATTGATTATATATGAAAATGTGGCCTTCCCGAACTTGCCTTCAGACAAAGTGGTGGGTTTGGTAACCATCCGGCCCAACGGGATGATTACTTCGCTCAGAAAAAATATATGGAAATACTGGGGTGGCTCCATTTTTCTTCGGGATGGCAGTATTTCAATGCCAAAGAATTTTGACATTGAGATAAAAGATGTGAATTCCGAAATCGTTAAATCTATTGAAAATGCGGCAAAAAACAACATTGAATTGACCCTCGATGGCGTAATGGATTTTACCAACAACCGCCACAAAGATTTGGAAAGCCATTACAAAGTTTTCAAGGAGCAGTTTGTGGTTTGCTGGGCCGGAAACCCAAAAAGAGTACGGGAAAACCTGTATTATTCCCGCGTAGACATTGAGCTCATCAACGAGCAGGTGCGGCTTTTTTATTCGGCTTTAGATGAAGTTAGCATTGAGTTTACCGATGATTATTTCAAAACCGTGGAATATGTGCATTTGGGATTGAACGAACAATTCAAATATTATCCGCTGGAAGAAGTTACCATTCATTTCAAGGAAAACGGATACTATAATATCGATTCAAAACTTATTTTTGAGCCGCCAAAATTCAATAAAAAAACACTTTTTCATATTTATAATTCGAACAATGCCATAATGGAAAAGTTGAAAAAGAGAATCCCGCTCAATTCTTCCGAAGAAAAAGATTTGCGAAACCTTCCGTCAACATATCTTATTTGTTATTTGAACAATTTTGAGGATGCAAAGGAAAAACTCCAAGAAGCCAAAGAGTTTTTTAGAGATTATCACGCAGAGGCATATCAATTTTCAAAGGAAGCGCTACGGATTTTGAGAAAAGTAAGTTATAATTAAAGAATGAAAACAGTTGTAATAGGAGACATTCACGGAGGTTTTAAAGCATTGAAACAGTTGCTTGAAAGTGCGAATCTTTCAAAAAACACTCAATATATTTTTATGGGAGATTACGTAGATGGTTGGAGCCAATCTGCTGAGGTAATTTCATATTTGATCAATTTTTCTCAAGAAAACGATTGTATTTTCCTTAGAGGAAATCACGATGAGTTGCTCTATAATTATTTAAGAACTGGTAAAAGCGATCCAATGTGGCTCAGTCAAGGTGGGGAGAGTAGTGTAGAAAATTATTCAAATATATCAAAAACTAAAAAGGGAATACATCTTCGTTTCCTTGAAAACCTAATCAACTATCATATAGATTCCGAAAACCGCCTTTATCTGCACGCTGGTTTCACCAATCAACACGGCCCACAATATGAATATTATCCAAATCTGGTTTACTGGGATCGTACACTTTGGGAAATGGCCTGCGCAATGGATACCACTATTTCCGAAGACGATGACAAATACCCAAAACGACTGAAACTTTTCAAGGAAATTTATATTGGCCATACGCCCGTAACCCGTGTGGGGTTTGATAAACCTACAAATTTCGCGAATGTTTGGAACATAGATACTGGTGCAGCTTTCAAAGGAAAACTATCAATGCTGGACGTGGACTCTAAAGAAATTTGGCAAAGTGAAGCGGTCCATTTGCTCTATCCGGACGAAAAAGGCAGGAATTAATATTTCTTTATAATAAATTCCACTTTGCAGTTGCTATCTTTGTAATTCTCACTAATATAAATTTATGGCGCTTAAAAATATACGATTGGAAGTAATGCAAACTATTGAAAAACAAGTGGATGGTTTTATTGACCAATATCTCATTCCCGTTGATGAAATTTGGCAACCAACGGATCTTTTGCCCAATTTCCAAAAGGAAAATTATATGGATGAAGTAATCCAAATCCGTGAGGAAGCCAAAGAATTAGGGTATGATTTCTGGATTGTTTTGGTGGGCGATATGGTTACCGAAGAGGCGTTGCCAACCTACGAAAGTTGGTTGATGGATATGGAAGGCGTGGACCAGCACGGCCGCAACGGTTGGAGTAAATGGATTCGTCATTGGACTGGAGAAGAAAACCGACATGGAGATGCGCTCAACAAATATCTGTATTTGTCCGGTAGGGTAAATATGAAAGAAGTTGAAAAAACTACCCAACATTTAATCAACGACGGTTTTGAAGTGGGAACTGGCCGCGATCCATACCGAAATTTTATTTACACCAGTTTTCAAGAACTGGCAACGAATGTATCGCACAAACGCGTTGGAAAAATTGCTAAAGAGAGAGGAAACAAAGCCCTTTCAAAAATGTGCAATATTATTGCGGGCGATGAAATGCGCCACCATTTGGCTTATCGTCAATTTGTAAAAACCATTTTTGAATATGATGCAAGTGAAATGATGATAGCCTTTGCAGATATGATGCAGAAAAAGATTATTATGCCCGCCCAAAACCTACGTCAGAGCGGCGGAAAAATGGCTTCAGCTTTTGATGATTTTAGCAATGCAGCTCAGCGCTTGGGCGTTTACACAACTTATGATTACATAGATATTTTAGAAAAATTGAACGCCCATTGGGAAATTTCAAAAATTGGGGGCCTAACGGATGAAGCTGAAAAGGCGCGGGACTATCTTCTGAAATTACCTTCAAGAATGCTTCGCATTGCGGAACGTATAAAAATACCGCAGGACGCCAACCGTTTTAAATGGGTTGAGCCGAATGGAATAATATAAAAAAAGCCACTTCAATTGAAGTGGCTTTTTAATTCTTATAAATTGAAATCTACAAATCAAACTTAATTCCCTGCGCTAAAGGAAGCTCAGTGGTATAGTTGATTGTATTCGTCTGTCTGCGCATATAAATTTTCCAGGCGTCGCTTCCGCTTTCACGGCCTCCTCCAGTTTCTTTTTCGCCACCAAATGCACCGCCAATCTCTGCTCCGGAAGTACCAATATTTACGTTTGCAATTCCGCAATCAGATCCTTCTACGGATAAGAAACGTTCAGCTTCGCGTAAGTTATTGGTCATAATTGCAGAGGAAAGTCCTTGTACAACCCCATTTTGAAGTGCGATTGCATTTTCAATATCGCCGCTGTATTTCAAAAGATACAACACGGGCGCAAAAGTTTCGTGCTGCACGATTTCAAAACTATTTTTTGCTTCGGCTATTGCAGGTTTCACATAGCATCCGCTTTCGAAGCCTTCTCCTTCAAGTACGCCTCCTTCTACGATTATTTTTCCTCCTTCTTCTACAACTTTTTCAAGTGCTTTTTGGTAGTTTTTTACGGCGTCTTTATCGATAAGTGGTCCAACGTGGTTCTTTTCATCCAAAGGATTCCCGATGCGAAGTTGGTTATAGGCAGCAACCACAGCATCCTTCACTTTGCCATACATACTTTCGTGGATAATCAATCTTCGGGTTGAGGTGCAACGTTGACCAGCGGTTCCCACGGCACCAAACACGGCGCCGATAACGGTCATTTTTATGTCGGCATCTGGAGTAACAATTATTGCGTTGTTTCCTCCAAGTTCCAATAAGGATTTTCCTAAACGGGCTGCAACAGCTTGGGCAACAATTTTCCCCATTCTGATGGAGCCGGTAGCAGAAATCAAAGGTATGCGCTTGTCATTCGTCATCATTTCACCAACTTTGTAATCGCCATTTATCAAGCAGGATATTCCTTCTGGCAAATGGTTATCAGCAAGAATTTTTGCGGCTATTTTTTGGCAAGCTACTCCACATAAAGGAGTTTTTTCCGAAGGTTTCCAAACGCATACATCGCCACAAATCCATGCCAATGCTGTATTCCATGCCCAAACGGCAACCGGAAAGTTAAATGCAGAAATGATCCCCACGACACCAAGTGGATGGTATTGTTCGTACATTCTATGGCCAGGGCGTTCGCTGTGCATCGTTAAACCGTGAAGTTGGCGGGAAAGACCTACTGCGAAATCGCAGATGTCAATCATTTCCTGCACTTCACCA
>DAIMFZ010000006.1:0-26459 GCA_036724225.1 Aequorivita sp. | reverse complement strand
TGCAATTGCTTTTAGTTGGTTATCCTTTAAATTACGACGATGTGGACAGAGTGCATAAACCGAACTATGTGAAGCGATAACAGGTTTTGAAGTCGTGGCGATAACATCGTAAAAAGTTTGTTCGCCAACGTGCGAAACATCAACTAACATTCCCAAACTGTTCATTTTTTGGACTACTTGTTTGCCAAAAGCGGTAAGCCCTTTTTTACCTTCGGAATTTTTCGCCCCTTCGGGATTGGTTTCGTCGGCAGCGCTTGTGGCCCAAGGGGTGGAATTGTTCCAAGTAAGAGTTATATAGCGAGTGCCGCGATTGTAAAGGACTTCAAGTTTGCCCAAATCGTTTTCAAATTGATGGCCGCCTTCCAGTCCAATTAATGCTGCGATTTTGTCTTTTTTTACCGCGTTTAAAAGTTCTTTTGAATTGGCGACTTTCACAATTTTATCCGGATTTCGTTTGATGACGGCATCGAGACTATCTAATTGGCGGTTGGCATAAGCATACGGATTTGCTTGTTCGCCATCGCTCCAAACGGAAAAGAACTGAACATCTACGCCGCCTTCTTTCATCCTGTTGAGGTCGCTGTGGGTTTTGCCTTTTAAGTTGGTATCGAAAACGAAATTTTTTTCCATGGTTTGGGTAAGAAAGTCATTGTGGGTATCAACCAATATGGCTTTGCTGTGTATTTTTTGATAGTTCTGGGCGCTTAGTTGAAGCGTTGCGATTAAGGTTATGAATAGTATTTTTGTTTTCATTGGTTTGCTTGATTTTTAGTTCTAATTATTATTCATACTCCTATTACTGTTACTAACGTGCCTTCATTTTCAATATCTTTATTTTCGAGATGTTCAACGTTTTTTACTTGATGTGCTATATTTAAGAATTGTAATAAAATCCAAGCCAGTACCACAAAACTGGCAAAGGCCAATAAAGTAATTTCCCAACTAAAATAGTCTTTAATTGGAGGAATTAATGCTGCAAATGCAATACGGCCAATATTTGAAATAGTCATATATAGTGTAAATTGGCTGGCAGAAACTTTTTTCCAACAACATTGCATCGCAATAGCGAAAAAACCAATTTGACAAAAAACACCTAAAGTGGAATAGGCAAACATATATGCATTGATAAAAAAAGTATCGGCCCAAAAGGTTTTCATAAATACCAAGGCAACAGTTGAAGCTATCCATGCGAAGAAGTAAAAATTCAACATTCGTTTTTTGCCAAATTTATCTACTAAAAATCCACCGATGAGCATTCCACTAATTCCCCCTATTACCGAAGTGGTTGCAAATACTTGTGAGTAGGTAAGGTCTGTCCATCCTAATTCCTTTACGGTAAAAATGGGGAGTAAAATATCCATATAATTGATGCAGCCCGCGATAATGAAACCAATAACCGCAAGTAGTAACGAATTCTTTAATTTAAAAACGCTGTATAATGATTTGAAAATCTTTCTCCAATCGTTTACCTGCAGTTTTTTGTTTTGTGGAAAAGCTTTTCCTTCAGTCCAAGGCATTATTTTTTCGTTGGGTCTTTCCCTTAAAAAAATGGGTACAAGCATTATTAATCCAACCAAGACAGAAAGCGTTGCGATAGAAACTGTAAAACTGTATTTGTTTAAAAGCCAACTTCCCAAAGCCAAGGAAGCCGATATTCCAATAATTTTTGAACCCCACATAAACCCATTTGCACGTGCCTGTTCATTTACAGGAATAATATCTACTGCCATACCATCTGTGGCAACATCCTGAAAAGCGCCAAAGAAAGAAACTATAAAACCTGCAACCATTAAAAGATTCAAATTGTTTAATGGATCGGGTAAAAAAGCCATGATTATAAAACTGGTCATCAATCCCAATTGTCCAAAAATTACCCACGGCCTTTTTCTTCCCATAGATAAAATAGTATAGCGATCCATTAAGGGTGCTACTATAAATTTGAAGCTCCATGGTAATCCACAGGCTATTGCAAAACTGGCAATCTCTCCAGCAGATTTTCCGTTCATCGCCATCCAGGCCGGAATTCCAAAGAATAACATTCCTTCCGGAACGCCTTGAGCAAAATATAGGGCAATGAAATTAAAATACCTTAAGAATGTATTTTCAGAAAGTGCCGGTAGGTTGGTTTTAATGGGTTTCATAATTGCTGTTTTTAATTTGCTTGAAATTCTATGAAAGAATTTTTTTACTGTTTCCCTAAACCTAGGTATTGCTGAAATGCGGTTATTTTTCCGTTTTCAATTGTCCATTCGTGAACCACGGTAGTGATGATATTTTCACCCGTTTTCTTCGATTTAAAATTATAATTCAATGACGCCAGCACTTTGTTTCCATCCATTCCAACGAGCTTAATATTTTCCAATTTGAAATTTTCGCTGTCTTCGCCAATTCTCTTGAAAACGCCGTTAAGTACGGCTTCAGGACTGGTATATGAATTGCCATCGGCATAGGAGCTGCAACTGGATTCGTTCCAAGCAATATGGGCATCCATTGCATCGAGTACTGCAGGAATATCGCCTGCGGCAAAAGCTTTGTATAAACCATCAACAACAGCTATATTATTTGGATCAGGAACCAATCCTAACTGTTGCATAAGCACGCCATTGTCCATAAAATCCTGTTCCTGTGCAATGCGTCCCTCTTTCATTACAACCAATGTTACGCCTTCAACATCAACAGTTTTCCCTGTGGCTGGAATGCCGAAGAAATCGCCTGTGTGCTTTCCTTCAAATCGCCAATGTTTAACAATTTTGTTGCCTTGACCAAAAGCATCTTCAACTGTGAATGTAACATCTGAAAATCCTGTCAGGAAATTTTGGTAGTAAGCTTTAAACTCTGTGATACCTTTAAGATTTCCTGTATTGTTAATCTGAACAACATTTGGGTCAAAGTTTTTATCATTAATAAGCTCTATTTGACCTTTGTTAACGATATCATTCCATACCTGTTCATACATTTTCAGGTCTTTTTCAATATTGCTTTTTTGGGCGATTACTTTTGAAATGCTCAATAAAGCCAAAATGATTATTAGTGTAATTTTTTTCATCTTTTTTAAATTTTAAGTGAGTATATTTTCAATATTTTTTCACGACAATAGATTTCGTTGAAGCTGAATTCTCCCGTAATTTCGCCACAGTTTTATATTCTTCCGAAGTAGCAAAATTCTGAAGTTGTTCCATGGAGTCCCATTGGATTATTATGAATCGATTTGGGTTCCAGTTTCCTTCCACGGGTATCACTTTTCGGTCCGGAGCGGGATCAAAAGCCATTCCGCCGGAGCGGACCAAATAGTTGCCGCCAAATTTCTCAATGAGCGGTTCCACTTTCATTCGGTAGTTTTGGTACTGAAGTGAATCGTGTACGGTAATATCCAAAACCATCAATATTTTTTCGGATGCCATGCCGCTAATAGCCGATTCTTGATTGCCGTGCGGATCACTGTTTTGGGCCTTTGCGGAAATAATTCCCATCAGAAGAAAAAATAGTAGGATGAGTAATTTTAATTTCATGTCTTTTCTGTTTTAGCTGTGAGTAATGAGCTATGAGCGCGATATTTAATTTACCTCATCTTCATCTTCATCTTCGGTTTCAACTTCAATTTCAATAAAGTATATTGTCTAAAATCCGTCCCAGATTGCTTTCAGACATTTTGATTTTTCGGTCCGCGGCAAACACTTCCTGTATTTCACGTTTCAAGTTGCAAATCTCCAGTTCGGTATATTCGTGGTATTCCAGCGCTTCCTGAATTTTCTCGAGGCTCGTATCTTCATCGTCATTTGTAAATTCGGCGTACAATCTTTCAAAAATCTCGACGGAAGTTTTATTTTTTATAAGCTCCAGCTCTGTGGGATCTTCTACTTGATCTGCTTTTGCGCAGAGCAATAAAATATAGGTCTTCAGTTCTTCCTTGCTCCATTGTGTTTGTTCTGTTTTCATCACTTAATATTTTTTTTTGTGTGAAGTTTGGTTTTAAACTTTATAAAGAAAAAGTGTATGGCACAGCACAGCCGAACCATACACTCCTTATGCTTGTCTTATTTTCTTTCGGAAATTTTCACGTCGCCACTAATGCCACTTAAATCTGGGCGATAAGCCCACAGTTCACTTTCCCCTCCATCGGTTACGGCGTACCAGTCTTTTAAAAACTGGCTCCAACTTCCTGCACCGTACACTTCGTCAAATTTTTTGTCCAGCCCATTGTCGATTCCCAACCACGCCGATTTGTCAAAAAATGAGATTACCGCCAAATCCCGTCCTTCTTTAGTGTTGGAAAATTCGTTGGTGTAGATCCCGAAAGTTTGGTTCGGCAGTTTTTCGGTGTAAACTTTTTTTATTTTTTCAATAAGCTTCATCGCATCCTTCATTTTGCCGCGCGTTACGTCGTAGTAATCTACCAAAAGGTTTTTTAGCGTAAAATCTTTTGGAAAGTTGGACACTTCCGAGTTGAATTTCCAATAACTCTGTTGGCCGCTTCCGGGCATACTGTAAGCAGCTACATTGCTGTCCCAATCTGTATCATGGCCATCCTTTTGGGCAGGTCGGTTATCCAAAGAGCTCCAAGGAAATGGTCCCATAACCCATACGTAGTTCCCAGTATTTGGTCCGTTGGAAATTGCATATACACGTGCCCCGTAAGGGCCGTCGCCATGAAATTTCTTGTTGTGTGCCGTAATACCTTTTTCAAACTGATTTATTTGAGTTGGGTTAGGCGTTAATAGTGCATTTTCGAATACGCCGTATTCGGTACTGTTTTGCGATATTGCCAATAATGGCAATAAAAACATTGTAAAAATTAATTTTCTCATGATTTTTAAATTTGTGTCCACAGGCAGCGGACTGGTTAAAATTGAATTGTTTCGATATATAAACAGGGGAGTTTATGATTAAAAGATTAGTTATCTAATCCAATAATTTTGGATTGTAATAGGCCGTTTCTCCAGTTATTTTTCCCTCTTTATTGAAATCGTGTATGTAATGGATAGGCATTACAATTGCTTTTTTATCAGCTTTGCGAATAAAATTTATGTTCCACCAGGATTGTACTACGCGGGCATCGCCCATTTCATAGTGCAGGTAATCTGGGTAGCCTACCATATCTATGCTGGCAACGTCATATTTCTCTAAGATTTTCTTGTCCGCGGCTTTTTGTTCCGTTAAGGAAATACTTTCAAAAGTGGGGGAGCTGGAATCTATGAACCGTACATCATTATCATAAAAACTGTAGGCTTTGTCCCAATTGTTATTTTCGATGGCATACATCATTTTCCGAACGGCGTTGATGTTCTCGTGATGGTTGTATATGGTGCCGTTGGTCCTGTCAGCAAAACTGGCCTGTATTTCGTCGATAACCCCCTCATTGCCATAGGTAATGATGTTTCTAATTTTGTTGTCCTTTGTGAGTGTGTACAACCGATGCGAGGCTGCATTAATTTTTACACCGGTGGTTTTGTGGACGCCTTTCATAAGGTCCCAAGTCTGTACCCAAACAGCGCCATTTGGATTGTCCTTTTTGTACTCAATGGCGTCTGGATAGGAGCCGGGAAAGGTTTCGATTGAATAATAATCCAATTGGTCATGATAAAGCATTTGGTTATTCAGAAATGCAGCTTTGTCCATTCCCTTGTCGTTAGGGTTGGTGGAAGTTCCATTGAAAGCTCTAAAATCGTCAGTTAAATAACTTCCCATTTTGGCTTTGTCGCCAGCAACAGCAGCTTTTGTAAATTCATTTACTACATTGATTGCTGGATGTTCGTCATAAATAGTTCCATTCTTTTTTTGCGAAGTGGCAATGAAGGTTATTAGCATCATTACCGATAAAATTGTTGTTTTCATTGTTTATGTATTTATTTGGTTAATATTCTGTTTGATTTTACTTTGCATAATTGTTTAAAGTTTCCTGAACGGGTCTGAATTTCATTCCCAAATCGTTTTTTGCCATTGTGTTTTTATAAACTACTCTTGCTTTATTTTTTGGATTTTGGTGGTTCAACATCAAGATCGCGTCTGAAACGGGATAGTTTTCACTACTCAACTAATAGTTTTTTCCTTGCAATTCGTAGATTGTCTCATTTTTAAAAATGGCTTCTGCAACATCTTCAACATCTACAAAGGCAAATTCTGCATTGGTATCATAGAGCATTTGTACAAATGGATTGGGGGCAATTTTGTTTTTAAACAGAAATTGTAACCCAGTTGAAGTTGAGTCTTCCCTATTTGATAAAGATTTTCCCATAACCCCCACCGGTGAGACCGAAGTGATTTCATAGGGAAGATTTGGATTTTCCATAATAAATTTTTCTACCACTTGGTTTGCCATAAACTTGGCCTGAGCATAGGGATGGCTTTCTTCACTCATATATGGTGTATCTTTTTCGCTGAATGTATCGTGCGGTGTTTTACCACCGGAGGGCATCGGAAAGTTTGTATTCCAAGCGGCAACTGAGGCTATTAAAACAACCTTTTCAATTAAAGATGATCTTTTTATGGCCTGCAAAAAATTTTCTGTCCCTTTGATAGTTGGGTCAAACAGCTCTTTCTGAGGATCTTTTACGTCCAATTGAAATGGTGTGCCTCCGTGGACCACAATTTCGCAATCGCCAATGAAATCCATCAACGTTCCCAAATCCTCCACTTTCAATGCGCTAATGTTGAGGTTGTCCGAATTTTCAAAGTTGAAAAGGTGTTGATACTTTTCACTCTTTTTAATATCGGTAACCGCTACTTTCACATTGTATCCTTCCTCTAAAAATTTTTTGGTAGTGTGGCTTCCTATAAAACCAGATCCACCTATGATGCCTACTGTTTTCATGATTTTGGGTTTAAAAGGCCCATCAGTTTTAAATAGCTGTTAGGTCTGGGGATTATGTTTATTGTTTTTCAGGGGTTGTGCCTTTGTCCATTTTACTTTCTTCGGCGGTACTTTTATCAGTCTCTTGCAAAGCTTGCAAATCCAACATAAGTTTTGAAAGGTCCCAATAGCCATCTTCCCGAACAATTTTCCCGTCAATAAAGCGGGCGGTTATGTGTGCTGGAATTATGTATGTTTTAGAATTGACCAATAAAGTGGCTTCCCAATGTCCCCAAAAGTTTACCCAGGTTTCGCCTTTGTCAGTAACCACCATTTCATATTCCACGCTATTTGGATCGTATTTCCACGTGGAAAAATGGGTGGCGTCATCTTTGTCCATTGCCACCAGTTGGTCAATGGTTTGCGCATCTTTCATGGTTACATTGTTCAAGATTTTTGCGGTATCTGCATAATGGCTAGCCAAGGCTTCCCAATCGTGTTTTTCGTAAGCAGCAATTACACTTTTATAAGTGTCTATCTCTGGCGATTGTTGGGTGTAACGCTTTTCTTGTTTTTGGCAAGCAGCTAAGGAAAGGACTATTGTAAGCCCCAAAAAGAATACTTTTTTCATAATTGAATGATTAAGGGTTAGTTAAAATAAATGTCGTGGGGAGCATCTAAGTAACTGACAATCAAGAAAAGATGAAAGCGATTTAGGACGAAGGGCTTGTAATTTTGTCCGAAGAAAGGGTTTTAGTTGCCGAAGGATAATTAATTCTGAATTCAGAATTATTAAATAGTTTGCAACCGTTTAAGAAGTTCCGTCCGCATGGCCTTGCTCATCGGAATGGCTTTTTTTGAAATGACCACGTGCGTGCCGGCCACTTCGTCTATTTGGGAAAGGTTTATAATGTAGCTACGGTGAATTCTGAGGAAATGTTTCTGAGGAAGTTTTTCATCAATATCCTTCAAAGTCATCACCAAAAGATATTCGCGGCCCTGCGAAAAAATACGGCAGTAGTTGCGGTCCGCTTCAATGTAATAGATGTCCTTGATGTCTATTTTTAACATCTTTTCGTTGTGGCGAACAAAGATGCGGTCGTTCAGTATAATATCTGTTGGATTTCCTTTGTTTGAGACTTCGTCGCTATTGCCATTTTCTTCATTATTTGAAGATTTTTCAACAGTAATCCTTTCCACAGTAAGTTCTATGGCTCTCTGAAGATCGAGTTTTTTGAAGGGTTTTGAGATAAAAGCGTAGGGATGTGTTTCCTTGGCGCGGTTAAAGTGGGCCTCATCCGCATTGCCTGTTAAATAGATAATCGGGATTTTATAGTTCTGTTGGATTATGCGGGCGGTTTCTATTCCGTCCAGCTCTCCTTTTAGCTGAATGTCCAATAAAATAATGTCCGGTTTTTCTATTTTTATTTGTGAAAGCGCTTCTTCACCTCTGGGCAAGATTCCCGTTACTTCATAGCCAAGGTCGCTGAGTTGTAGTGAAATGTTAGCCGCAATGACCATTTCATCCTCCACGATCAATATTTTTACAGCTCTTTCCATTAGGCAATTTTGAAGTTTTTAAAGTTGAAAGCTACTGCGGTTCCATTTTTATGATCTTCGGAAATGGTGCCGTTCAATTGCTGTGTGAGCAATTGAATCAGTTGTGTGCCGAAACCAGTACCTTTTGGTTTTGCACCTTTTGTTTTGCCGATGCCGTTGTCTGAAACTTTTAATAAGAGTTCGTCGTTTTCCTTGCTGAGGCTGATGTTTATTTTACCCTGCGTTCCTTCGGGAAAAGCATATTTTAGAGCATTCGTTAAAAGTTCGTTTACAATAAGTCCGATGGGGACGGCAGTGTCCACGTCCAAGTTTAGGTCGTCCATTGCACATTCAATTTTCACCTTCTCTTCGGCATTGAAAGTGTCCAGCACGCCTTCGCCCAGATTCATAAAATAATCCTTCATTTCAATACTGCCCAAGTTTTCGCCCTGATACAATTTTTGGTGAATAATACCCATACTCTGCACGCGGTTTTGGCTAGCTAACATGGCTTCCTTGCTGGCGCCGTCTTCCAGTTTTGCAGATTGCAGGGCGATAAGACTTTTCACCATTTCCAAATTGTTCTTTACGCGGTGGTGAATTTCTTTCAGCAACAGTTCGTTTTGTTTGTTTTTCGTATCCAATTCAATATTTAATAGAGAAAGGGCTTTTCGTTTTTTGCGAATGTTTTTCATAGTGAAATACATTCCGAAGAGAATAATGGTCAGCAATCCGGCTATGCCAATATAGAGGATTTGAGTTTTTCGCTGTTGATCTATTTTTTGGGTTTGGGAAAGGATGGTCGCTTCTTTTTTGCCTGTTTCATATTGTGTGAGCAGTTCACTCATGTTCCGGTCACTTTCGGCAGCGGCTATACTGTCGCCCATAATGCGCGACTTTTTTTGATATTCCAAAGCAAGCGGATAATTGCCCAACTTCTCATAAGTGGTGCTCAGGTGCATATAGTTTTCGGGAAGGTTTGGCAGGTCGCCAGTTTCTTCCAACAATTTTATGGTTGCAAGTTGATAGGGCAGGGCTTCGTTATAGTTTCCCAATAAAAGATTCACTTCCCCAAGATTTGCTCCTACTGCATTGATGGCGTTTTGATAATTGGATTCTTGTGCCAGTCGCTGAGCTTCTTTATAATCCTTTAGGGCTTTTTGGTAATGTCCCAATCGTTTATGGGCGTTTCCGTGGTTATTGAAAAAGTCGGAAAGCGACATTGGGTCAAAACCTAAAGCTTGGGCAGATGTGAGTGCCTTGTCAAAATATTCATAGGCCAGTTGGTTATCGCCAAGGGCAATTGTGGCATCCCCGGCAGCAGTATAGGCGTAAACCAGTTCTTCCTTAAAATTGTTTTTTTCGCAAATATCAATTGTTTTTTTTGCGTATTCCAACGCATCCTCTTTACGCCCCTGTTGTAGTACGTCTTGTGAAAGCCTACTATTGGCGCCTGCAATTCCCAACTTATCACCGATTGCTTCCATCAATTTTAGCGCTTTTAGATCAGCTTCCAAAGCTTCCTCCAGTTCGCCTCTTTTTTTGTGTACCCAGCTTATTTTAAAATTTGTGGTTGCCTGTCCTTTTTTGTCGTCTATGGCTTTATAACCTATTTCTGCTTTGGCAAAATATATAGAAGCCGAATCCAATTGTAGCATATTGGCGTGGATCCTTCCCTTCATTTCATAAAATTTGGGCTGCCACTTTTTGGCTTTGGTTTTGTCTGCCAACTTCACGCCTTCACGGGCATAAACAATAGCTTTATCCAAATCTCTTAAAGAATAAAAATCGGTGATTTCGCTGAGCAATTCCAGTTTCTGTGCGTCGTTTTTGTAATTGGAAAGTAACTGCGTAAGACTATCTATGTTTTTTTCCTGTGCGTTTAGCACACTGAGTGGAAGTAGAAGTAAAAGAAATAGATTCTTCATGGCAACCTTTTTTTAATGATTGCGAAAAGCGTGTCTTCTTGGGTTTGGGAAGGAGTTTGGGGAAGACTGCTCCACGAAACGCAAGCTAATACTACTGAGAGTAATAGTCGTTTCATTTTATGATGATTGGTTGTTTGTTGATTCTAAATTTACGATTATTTTTTTTGTACAACCAAAACTGGACAATTATTTAGATTTATTTTCCTTTGTGAAAAAACCGGAATCCGTTTTACTTGGTTTTGAGACAAAGATGGAATTCTTCAAAAAAAAAATCTTCCCAACCACAATTTTAATGGCAGAGAAGATTTTTAAACACAAGGAAAAAAAGAATTAGGGAACTAAGAAGTTTTAATTTCAGGTGCGCTCAACTTAGCCAAAACATAGGCCGATATTGCCATTACTATGTCTCGCACTGCCACGTCTGGGTGGTGCCAAGTGAACAGTAGGCTCAGGGCAATGAGCAATAACCAAATTGACACAATATATGCCCCCAACTGTGTTTTAGTAAACACGATGATTCCCGCAATAATCTCTATTACGCCAACAATCATCATAAATGTTTCCCCGCTAAATGGAAGTACCTCCAAAGTGGAAGGTGCTAGATAAGTGTCCCATTGCACTAAAATGTTGAAAAATTTGTCCAGTCCAGCCACGATGGGTACAATCACGAAGACGTATTTCATAAGGGTCTGTAGTTTGCTGATTTCAGCACTGTTTGTTGATGTTGCCATAGTTTTTTTGATTTTATGTTATATTGGTTAGATGATATTTTAAGATGACGGTTACAAAATTTGTAACTTTAGGAAAATTATGGCATCTAAAAAGAAAAGAACATGATGAATGCAATCCAACCAAACCGATTTACCTTGACCAAATTATCCGATTCCAATGTCGTGCAGCGTGTATTGGAAGGAGAAAAAGAATTGTTCGAAATTTTGTTGAGAAGATATAACCAACGCCTTTTTCGGGTAATAAGAAGTTATATCCATTCCGAAGATGACGTACAGGACATTATGCAAGATGCATATGTGAAGGCATATACCAAGTTGGGCCAGTTCAACAACCAAGCCTCTTTTTCCACTTGGCTTATCAGAATTGCCATCAATGAAGCGTTACAACATATACGAAAGAACAAAAGACAAATGATGAATTATGGAAAAACGGAAAGTTTAGAAAACGTTTTTCAATTGCCAGATACAAATCAAATGAATCCTGAAAAACAAGCCATAACTACTGAAACCCGCACCTTGTTGGAAAACGCAGTAGATCGTCTGCCCGAGAAATACCGTGTGGTGTTCGTGCTCCAACAGGTGGAAGGATTAACGAATCCAGAGATTGCCGATTGCCTAAAACTGACCGATAGCAATGTAAAGGTGCGGCTGCACCGTGCCAAAGGCCTATTGAAAGAAGAGCTCTTCAAAACCACTCACGACGCATCTATTTTTGAATTTGGCAACCATAAATGCGATGCGATGGTAAAAAATGTTTTGGAACGAATTTAATATTTAAATCCCCCGCCCAGAAAATTAGCCGTACCTTCGCCGCTTATTAAAACCGTCTTCTTAGTTTTAATGGTTTTTAAAAAGACCGAATTCTAAAAGCGCCGCGATATACTATCTCCAAGCGCAGCGGTCTTACAACTTAAATAAATTTATGACATTTAAATCACTTGGGCTGTCCGATGCCCTGCTGAAAGCAATCAGCAAAAAAGGATATGATACGCCTTCGGCAATTCAACAAAAAGCAATCCCCTTAATTTTAGAACGAAAAGATGTACTCGCCTCCGCACAAACAGGAAGCGGGAAAACCGCTGGTTTTGCACTTCCAATGCTTGAAATACTCAGCAACCAACCTACTTTGCGCCAACGTCCCGTTCGCGCTTTGATACTTACCCCAACCCGCGAACTCGCCGCACAGGTGCAGGACGAGTTTCGGGAATACAGCGAATTTACAGACCTGCGTTCCACCGTTATTTTTGGTGGTGTTGGGGCAAATCCACAAATTAAAGCATTGCGAAATGGCGTTGATATTTTGGTGGCAACCCCCGGAAGGTTATTGGATTTGGAAAACCAAAATGCGCTTTCACTTTCAAAAGTGGAAATTCTTGTATTGGATGAAGCAGACCGAATGCTCGATATGGGCTTTCTCCGCGACATTAAAAAGATACTTGCATTGCTTCCTTCAAAAAGGCAGAATCTCCTTTTCTCCGCAACTTTTTCAAAGGAAATAAAAAAACTGGCGGGCGACTTTTTACACCATCCCGTTTTGGTGGAAGCTACACCTCAAAATACTACGGTTGAAAAAATTGAACAAACCGTTTATAGGGTTGATAAATCCCAAAAAACTGATTTAATTATAAAACTTATAGCAGAAGGCGACTGGCAACAGGTTTTGGTTTTTACGAGGACGAAGCACGGTGCAAACCGTTTGAGCGAAAAACTTGAAAAGGCAAAAATCACTTCCGCAGCCATACACGGCAACAAAAGCCAAGGTGCACGAACCAATGCGCTTTCAGGTTTTAAGGCAGGGAAAGTACGCGTATTGGTTGCTACAGATATTGCGGCCCGTGGGCTCGACATTCCTTTATTGCCACACGTTATCAATTTTGAACTGCCAAATATTTCCGAAGATTACATTCACCGCATAGGAAGAACTGGTAGGGCTGGCGCCAGTGGCGAAGCACTTTCATTGGTAAGCCTTGATGAGGTTGGCTATTTAAAGGATATTGAGAAATTGATTGGGGAACGTCTTCAACCTAAAACCCTTCCAGATTTTCAACTCACCGAAACCATGGCCGACGTAAAAGCCGCGGAAGAAGAGAAGAAACGTGAAAAGGCCCAACGCCATAGCCGAGGTCGAAATACGGGAACTAAAGTGAATACTCACGCTAAAAGTGGAAATAATAGAAGTAGGGGAAGAAGGTAATTGTGTTCTTGCATTTTTTTAAATTGGAAGAGCATATTCAGGCAGAGACCATATGATTACCATTTTTTAAAGGGTAGCATTCAGAAGCAATTATTACTTCTGAATGCTAATCTTGTTTTTAACCTTGCCAAGTATGGCTACATTTTTGGCAGGTTGTTGGGTTTCTGTCAGCTAAAAGTGCTAAAAGTCCTAAAGGGAAAAAACAAATTGCAACAACAATTTGCCAAGTTTTGTATCCTCCTTTTTTGGTTAATTCGCCACATTTGGGGCACGATAAATTTGCCATAATTTTAATTGTTTTTATTGATGGTTAGTAAATAATTTTACAATCCAGGTTAATAGTATTACAAACAGAATTGCTCGACTAAAATATTTTGAAATGATGTTAATCCTGCTGGTATTAGTAATTTTTAATAATGAAATTATTCTTAACGGAATTTGAAAAATAAAAAATATAGCAACTAATATACTTGTTTTATTTAAAATATAAGCATTATTCAGATTTCCATTGGATATTTCACAAAAAGCTCTTGTTGTTCCACATACCGGACATTCAATGCCTGTTAATTTGTCAATTAAACAAAAATGGGGCACATAGTTCAGAATTGATATTATTGAATTTCCAAAAAAAGCAAAAGTTAAAATCAGTATTAAATTACTCATCAATATATTATAGTCGTTTTGTCTATAATAATCAGAGGCTATGTTTTTAATCAAAAATTGTGGAATTATGGCAATTTCCATTTTTTGCTTTTAGCGTTCAGTCGTGTCATTTCTTAAACACATCTATATTAGGTCAATTCTTCATTTTAAGTTTCACACACAGATCAAACTTTTCATTACCAAATATATTTATATTTTTTTTAACATCTTTAAGGAAAACCTTATTGGTGGTAAATTGAATAAAAATTCATTGTAAAATATGGGGAAGTCATTAGTTACAATATTCTACTTAAAAAGTAGCTAAAGAAGAAAAAAATACCGAAAAGTGTAAGGCCAAAGCGTGAGCGGAATGCAGGAACTAAAGTAAAAATCCCGTTGAAGGGAATACCAATAACGGAATGGAAAAATGATAAAGGTCGTCCTATTTAAATTTCTTTTGCAAAACCATTACTGCCTTTATAAGTGAATCAGTCCAAGACCGAAAGTCGTAAAAAGGCAGTAAATATTTTGATAAAGCTATCCGCCCTAATTATTAAATAGGACTTAAACTTTGGGAGGTATGGGAGCAGGAACAAGATTTTCTACTGGCTTTATGCTTTTTAAGTAGGCGAAAATTGCCTTTAAGTCCTCATCTGGTAATACCGAAATGGTTTGCCAAGGCATTGGTGGTAAAAGTGACCTGCCGTTTTCCATTCCTTTATATTTCCCGTGTTTAATGGCTGTAAAAAATTGTGCTTCTGTCCAACTTCCTATTCCCGTATCGTCTGGGGTTAGGTTAGCGGCAAATGTTGTACCCCATGGACCAATGGATGCCGTAAGTCCAGGTGTAAACAGTACAAATGATTTTGCAGTTTCCAAATCATATTTGCCAATTGGTTCATTGGCTGGATGGCCTGACAGCAAACGGTCGGGATCCAAAATAGGCCCCTTTTCGGTCATTTTTTTTGGGGAATGGCAATCGTTGCAGCCTATGGCATTCACGAGCATTTCTCCGCGTTTTACAGTAGATACAACCGGTTCTTCTGTTTTTGGTTCATAAATTTTGGCGGTGGTTTCTTCCTTTTTTTCGAAGTTGCAGGCTGTTATCAGCATACAAAGCGCGGCCAGTGTTAAAAGTTGTTTTTTCATAATTTCTGTTGATTTAATTTAGTGGACTAAAATTATAAAAAAAAAAATATTCAGATTTAAATTTTATTGTGTTTTTTATCTGATAATTAGTCAGTTACATCTAATATCTTACTTAAAAATTTTTGGAAAGAAATTTTATAATAGTTTCTTCCAAGCTAAATTTTTGGATCGGACCTTAATTTGGCTACGGTTTTGGGAAGAATTTTTTTTAAAACTTTTAAGCGTATTAATAAAGTAGGTTTTGGATAGGAATGATGAAAACATTAATCTTGTACTTAAATTTGCGGCCTATTCGGCATGGAAAAAAGTATTCTTAAATTTATTGACGCCTTCTACTTTTTGTTTCGGCGCTTTTTACCGCTTAAAACGTATCGTTATGCGGTTTGTGGCGGCAGCAATTTGTTGTTTGATATCGTTCTTTATTTTATTTTTTACAATTTCATCTTTGCTAAACACAATGTCGATTTGGGTTTGGTGGTGCTAAGTCCACATATTGCGTCCTTGTTTTTTGTATTCCCAATTACTTTTACTACGGGATTTCTGCTGAATAAATTTATCACTTTTGGGTATTCCAACTTAGCCTGGAAAGTTCAATTATTCAGATATTTCATAGTGGGTATGGGTGCGTTGGTGCTGAGTTATATCGGCATGAAAATATTAGTTGATTTACTCGGATTTTACCCTACGCCGTCCAAGGTTTTAACAGTATTCGCGACAGTAGCTTACAGTTATTTGCTTCAGAATAAATTTAGTTTTAAAATTGTTTAATTATAATTTATAGCAAATTTCAACCACTTATAGGGAATGAGCTTATTCTCCTAAAATTAGACCCCCACAACTTTACTTCGCCTTTCCAAGAGCACATTGTCCTTCCAAACACCTCTTAACTGGCCAACTCTTTCTCTATATCCAATTTCGCGAAAGCCACATTTTATATGTAATTTATGACTTGCAGTGTTATCGCGGAAGATACCGGATTGCAAGGTCCAAATGTTGTTGGCTTCACTTATTTCAATTAAATTCTTTAATAGAAATTCTCCTACACCTTTTCCTCTCGCAGTTTCTGAAACGTAAACGCTTACTTCAGCTACGCCGCCATAAACACAGCGACTTGAAACAGGGGACAGGGCTGCCCAACCTAAATAGTTATTTTCCTCCAATGCCATTATCCTTCCGAAAGCGAGGTGTCCGCTGTCCCACTTACTCCATGAAGGAATAGTGGTTTCAAAAGTAGCCGTTCCCGTTAATAAACCTTCATCGTAAATTTTGGCGACTTCGGGAAAATTTTCCTCAGAAATATTGATGAGGTCCATATTAACAACAACCGGAATTTGGGGCGCAGCAAGAACTTTCTTCCTGTAATTTTGCCATAATCAACTTTGGTTTTTCCTCTTTTGTTCCAGGCTTTTCTGCATAAACAGTAACGCTGAAAATTCCTGTTGCCGCATTGTTGAAAGTTTTCACTTCCGTTGCAGAAAGATATTTTTCAAGAATGTCATCTGGAATTAAAATAGGTTTTTCTTTTTGAACTTGAATATTTTGGAAACCTGCATCTTTTATAAATTTAAGGTATTCCGTTTTTTGGATAGCACCCGCAACACATCCTGCATACATTTCGGCATCTTCCTTCAAAGCATCTGGAAGGTTTCCGACCAAAACGATATCTGAAATACTGAAATGTCCGCCCGGTTTTAAAACTCTAAAAATTTCTGCAATAACTTTCTGCTTATTTGGCACGAGGTTTAGTACACAATTACTTACTATTACGTCGGCAACGTCATTGCTCACTGGCATTGAATCAATATCTCCTTCTCTGAATTCTACATTGTTATAACCCAGTTTTTCTGCGTTAATGCGCGCTTTTTCTATCATTATCGGCGTGAAATCCACCCCGATTACTTTTCCCTCACTTCCTGTTTCGTGCCTTGCTACGAAACAATCATTGCCTGCGCCGGAGCCCAGATCGATTACAGTATCTCCTTTTTCAATTTTTGCAAATTGCGTTGGAAGGCCACAACCCAAGCCTAAATCGGCGTCTTCAACATAACCGCCAGTTTCGGAATAGTCGTCCATCATAATGTTGTACACTTTGTTTGAAGGAGTGGTTGCGCCACAACAAGAGGAAGCGTTTTCAGCTTTGCCCTGTTCGGCTATTTTGGCGTAACGTTCTTTTACGATGCTTTTTAATTCTTGTTCGTTTTTCATTTTTAAAGTTTTTAGAATGAGTTTTCAGTTAAAATTTAGCAACATTTTTCTTTAGAAATATCTTGTTCCAAAAACTGCAACATCACTGCCTTCATTTTTGTCCAATTCTCTGTATGGATGCAATAACAAATGCTAGTGCCTTCAATACTTCCCTGAATCAAGCCAAGGTTTTTAAGTTCTTTTAAATGTTGTGAAATTGTGGGTTGGGCAAGTCCAATTTCTTCCACCAAGTCACCACAAATGCAGGCGTTTATTTTGAACAAATGCTGTAAAATGGCCACTCTGGCCGGATGCCCAAAAGCTTTCGCGAAAGTTGCCACTTGGTTTTGTTGGTCTGTGAATATTTCGGATTTTGTGATTCCCATAATTGCAATATAAGTTCATTGCAATATTACGATTAAGGAATTTAAGAGCAAAGAACTTTTTTATTTTTTTTAGAATTATTTTTACAGTGAAAGGATTTTCTCAAAACAAACACTGTTTTCCACCCCTTTATATTGCCCGTAATTATCTATAAATCTGTATCCGCTTTTTTTGTAAAGCGAAATGGCTTCAGGTTGTTTAATGCCTGTTTCTAAAATACATTTTCTATTGCCCAGCTCCATTGCCCAAATCTCGAGCTCTTTCAGAATTTTTCCTGCTATCCCTTTCCCACGTTGCTCCAAAGGGACAAACATCCGCTTCACTTCCATCACTTTTGGCTCAAATTGTTTAATGGCGCCACAACCAACGGCAGTGTTCTTTTCATCATAAGCAACCACAGTGTGTTTTATGGAGTCTAACTTATTGAATTGGTCGTAAAATGGATGGTCATCGCCATCGCGAATTGTGAGATCTTCGTCCAGTTGACTTACCAACAATTTGAAGTCTGCGTTGTTTGAATCGGTGCGCTGGAGTTTTATCATATTGAGAAAAAATGTGTATTGGTGGTGGTTGTATAAATAATTCAAACTTCGGTTCTAAAGATAATAAAGGTTTTTTATCTTAGTTCCCTGTTAGCGGAAAGATATTTTAGTTGTAAAATACGGCAACATACATATTCTTTTCTTTACCATTTAAGCTAAACTTCATTTTGAAAATTTCGTCTTTTCACTACTAAAAAATATTTCTATGAAATACATTTTCGCTTCCATAGTCTTCTTTTTATCCTTTTTAAATGTAGGTGCACAACAAAAGGAACTCACCCTAAAAGATGCAGTACTGGAACAATACGGTAAATTTTATCCTCAAAATATTCAAGGTTTTCAATGGGTTCCAGGGACAACTTCCTATACCTATCTTGAAAACGGAACCACGCTTAAAAAATCAGCTGCAGAAAATAAGAACGAAAGTGAAACTCTTTCCATTGCCGAAGTAAATCAGAGTTTAAATAGCAATTTAAAAAGTTTTTCAGGAATGACATGGAAAAATGGCAATTCCTTTTATTTGATGGATAAAAGTTCCTATTACCTGTTTGATTACACACAAAAGAAAGGACAGCTAATTTCAAAAATTGACGCTGCCGCTGAAAACAATACGCTTCAAAATGAAACGGGGAACGTAGCTTACACCATAGAGAATAACCTATATATCCAAAAACCTGATGGCACGACCGTAGCTGTTACTAATAATTCAGATAAGAATATAGTGTCTGGGCAAGCAATTGCGCGAAGTGAATTCGGAATTACCAATGGTATTTTTTGGTCACCCAATGGAAATCTGCTCGCTTTTTACCAAAAAGATGAAACTGATGTTGCAGATTATCCGCTTCTGAATATCATTCCAACTCCCGGAGAATTAAATTCCATAAAATACCCAATGGCGGGGCAGAAGAGTGAACGCTCAAAAGTGGGGATTTATAATTTGGCAACTGGACAATCGGTTTTTATTCCACCAACGGGAAATGTTGACGATTACCTCACAAATCTTTCGTGGACGCCAAACGAAAAAAATGTGGTGATTGCAGAACTGAACCGCGACCAAAACCATATGAAACTGGAGCTTTTTGATGCCACAACAGGAAAGTTGGTCCGTACAATTCTTGAGGAGAAAAACGATAAATGGACCGAACCGGAGCATCCTGCCTATTTCTATTCCGATTCTTCCGAAGACTTTATCTGGATGAGTGAAAAAGATGGTTTTATGAATCTTTATCTGTGCAATACTTCAAAAGGTTTCGTAAAACAACTTACCAGCAATAAATGGGTCGCCGAGGAAATAGTAGGCAACAACGCTAAAGGAACGGAAGTTTATTTCACTGGAACTGGCGAATCGCCATTGGACACAAAGTTGTATTCCGTGAGCATTTCCAACGGAAAACAAATCTGCTTAACGGAAACAAGTGGCACCCACAATGCCAGCATTTCTTCCGATGGAAAATATATTTTTGATCAATATTCAAATCACAATACGCCCAACGTTGCACAGTTATTGGACAACAAAGGAAAAACGATCCAAACTTTTGTGAAAGCCGAAAACCCAATGGCTGATTATAAAATTGGAACTACGGAAATTGGAAAATTGAAGTCACATGACGGCTTTGATCTTTATACGCGCTTAATAAAACCGTCCAATTTCGACGCCAATAAAAAATACCCCGTTTTGGTATATGTTTACGGCGGTCCGCACGCACAGTTGATAACCAATTCGTGGAATGACAGTGCTTCTTTATGGATGAAATGGATGGCGGAACAAGGTTATCTCGTTTTTACCTTGGATGGAAGAGGTTCCGCAAACAGGGGTTTCGCTTTTGAAAGTGTTATTCACAGACAAGTGGGCACCGAGGAATTAAAAGACCAATTGGTTGGGGTGGAATATTTAAAATCACTTCCCTATGTTGATGCCAGCCGTTTAGCAATCCACGGTTGGAGTTTTGGTGGTTTTATGACTGTTTCAATGATGCTCCGCGATCCCGGGGTTTTCACCACTGGAGTTGCAGGAGGACCCGTAACCGACTGGAAATATTATGAAGTAATGTATGGCGAACGTTATATGGACACGCCCCAACAAAACCCCGAAGGTTACGAAGCCGCAAGTTTGCTGAACAAAACCCAAAATCTCACAGGAAAATTATTGACAATCCATGGATCAGTGGATCCAGTAGTTGTTATGCAGCACGATTTGTCATTGATTAAATCTTTTGTGGACAATGAAAAGCAAATGGATTTCTTCGTTTATCCAATGCACGAGCACAACGTTCGCGGCAAAGATCGGGTACATTTAATGACGAAAGTGCTTAACTATGTGATGGAGAATAATAAATAGTAATCAGTATTCAGTAATTAGTATTCTACTATGGAAGTGTTCAAGTAGCTAAAATATTCAAATCGTCAAATTCACAAAAACCTCATTCCTTCTCTTCCGAAGGAGAATGGTCAAACTTCCCCTTCTCAGTTTTAAAACGAAGAATACCAAACCCAATAATAGCTGAAATAAAAGACCCAATCAATATCCCGATTTTTGCCGAATCTATATATTCTGGGCTATTGTTAAATGCCAGGCCAGCAATGAAAATGGCCATCGTAAATCCAATTCCCGCCAAGAAGGAAACGCCAATTATCTGTTTGTTAGTGATATCTTCGGGCACATCAATGATCTTGAATTTTTTTGATAAAAAGATTACCGTTGAGATGCCAATACTTTTCCCCAATATTAAACAGATCATAATGTTCACTATCAATGCTGTCTCCAATCCGCCATTGCCGTTTATGGCCACGCCCGCATTTGCAAGTGCGAAAATGGGGATTACCAAATAGGCTACCCAATTGTGGAGTTTGTGCTCTAAATGTTGCAAAGGCGATCGATAATCATCTGCCCAATCTTCCAAATCGTCTATCAATTCCAGTTGTTCCGCAGAAAGTACTGGCTTTTGAAGTATGGTACTTTCTTTTATTTCACTCACAATGCTTTCCAGTTGGTCGGTAAATTCATGGGTGCTAATTTTTTGCCTCACAGGAACTGCAAAAGCCATCAGAATTCCAGCTAAAGTAGGATGTAGTCCAGCTTTCAAAAACAACAACCAAACAACGAAACCAGATGCCATTGTTAAATATTCGGAATACAAACCTCTATAGCTTAAGAAATAAATGATAGCCAACAGTCCCACAGCAGAACCCAACAATACAAAATTTAAACTGCTGCTATAAAAAATAGCAATTACCAGTACCGCTCCCAAATCGTCTACAATTGCGAAGGCTGTGAGAAATATTTTCAAACTTAAAGGCACCCTGTTCCCAAGAACTTTCAGAATGGCCAATGAAAAAGCAATGTCTGTCGCCATTGGAATTCCCCAACCTTTCAACGTTTCGGGGTTTTGGTTTAGAATAACGTACAATAGTACTGGTAGTGCAATTCCTCCAATTGCCCCGAAAAGAGGAAACATAACTTTTTTGGTGGAATTGAGTTCGCCAATCAAGAATTCCCGTTTGATTTCAAGACCAATTAAAAAGAAAAAAATAGACATCAGTCCATCGTTCACCCAAAGCAGCAATGGTTTTTTTAGCTCAAAACTGTCGGTAACAATGCCAAACTCATACTGCCAAAAAGATTGATAACTTTCCGCAAACATTGAATTTGCCCAAACCAAAGCAATAATGGTGGTTGCGAGCAGCATAATTCCGGTAGAACTTTGAAGGTTGACGAATTTTTGGAAAGGAGAGAGTACTTTTTCTTTTATCATATATTTTTTTCGAATTGGCAATATACCAAAAACAGCAATAAAATCTTTTATTGCCAGCTGGCTACAAATCTGTTTTATGAAAAATTTATGATAGGCGGAAATATATTCGAATAAACTATAATTAGATTGAAGACCATTGACCGAAAATGGAAAACCTCCTTTATAAAATTTTCAAAATCCAACACGTGATAAATAGCAAGCCTACTGCAAACTGATTACTGCAAACTGATTACTGCGTACTGCGTACTGAATACTGACCACTGAATACTGAATACTTTTTTTGATACTCCCTTTCAGAATGTTATCTTTGCATTCCTATTTAAGAAAGCGAGAATATGTTCGATAATTTAAGCGATAAGCTGGACAAAGCGCTGCACGTACTGAAAGGCCACGGCAGCATAACCGAAGTAAACGTAGCCGAGACTTTAAAAGAAGTGCGTCGCGCCCTTTTGGATGCCGACGTCAACTTCAAAACCGCCAAGGAATTCACCAATACCGTAAAGGAAAAAGCTCTGGGCCAAAACGTACTCACTACGCTTCAGCCAGGCCAATTGATGGTGAAATTGGTAAAAGACGAACTTACTGAATTGATGGGCGGCGAAACTGCTGGCATTAATTTGAGCGGTAC
This sequence comes from Aequorivita sp., assembly GCA_036724225.1. Classification (GTDB taxonomy): domain Bacteria; phylum Bacteroidota; class Bacteroidia; order Flavobacteriales; family Flavobacteriaceae; genus Aequorivita. The sequence goes on along the minus strand of DAIMFZ010000006.1, from coordinate 3,999 downwards.
ACCAACAGTTATTTTAATGTCTGGTCTGCAGGGTAGCGGTAAAACTACGTTCTCTGGAAAACTTGCAAATTACTTAAAAACAAAAAAATCCAAAAAACCTCTTTTGGTTGCTTGTGATATATATCGACCTGCCGCGATTAACCAATTGCAGGTGGTTGGGGACCAAATAGGAGTTGAGGTTTACAGCGAACCCGAAAATAAAAACCCAGTTCAAATTGCACAAAACGCAATAGCACATGCCAAGCTAAATGGGTTTAATGTTGTAATTGTGGATACTGCTGGTCGTCTTGCGATAGATGAAGTAATGATGACTGAAATTGCAAACGTCCACAAAGCTATCAACCCACAGGAAACACTATTTGTGGTTGATGCAATGACGGGGCAGGATGCTGTTAATACCGCAAAAACTTTTAACGAAATATTGAATTTTGATGGCGTTGTACTTACCAAATTAGACGGTGATACCCGCGGTGGTGCTGCAATTTCCATTAAAAGTGTAGTTGACAAACCCATCAAATTTATAGGAACGGGTGAAAAGATGGATGCCATTGATGTGTTCCATCCAGCCCGTATGGCCGATCGTATTTTGGGGATGGGAGATGTGGTTTCTCTTGTTGAAAGAGCGCAGGAACAATTTGACGAAGAGGAAGCTAGAAAAATTCAGAAGAAAATTGCGAAAAACCAATTCGGTTTTGACGATTTCCTTAACCAAATTCAACAGGTAAAGAAAATGGGAAGCATGAAAGATTTGGTTGGAATGATTCCCGGTGCTGGAAAAGCCTTGAAGGATGTTGACATTGACGATGATGCTTTCAAAGGGATTGAAGCCATAATCCATTCAATGACGCCAACTGAAAGAACCCAACCTTCAGTAATAAACGGAAGCCGCAAAAAACGAATCGCTTCTGGAAGCGGAACAAGTGTTCAACAAGTAAACCAATTGCTGAAACAATTTGACCAAATGAGCAAAATGATGAAAATGATGCAAGGCGGTGGCGGAAGGAAGATGATGCAGGCAATGGGGAAGATGCGTTAATTTAGTAGTCAGTCACAGTCACAGTCACAGTCACAGTCACAGTCGCAGTCGCAGTTATCAGTTAGGACCTTTAAATAATTATGGATTTTAAAAAATTAATTGCTTATAAAAAGTCATTCGATTTAGGTATGGCTATATATAATGTTTCAAAATCCTTTCCAAAAGAAGAAACGTTTTCATTAACAGACCAAATACGAAGGAGTTCGCGTTCTGTTTCGGCTAATATTGCAGAAGCTTATAGGAAAAGAAAATATCCTAGACATTTTATCAGTAAATTAACGGATTCTGATGGTGAAAATTCGGAAACAAGTGTATGGCTGGATTATGCCTTTGCATGTGAATACTTGAAAGAAAACATATATAAAGATTTATCTCAAGAAAATATTGAAATAGGGAAATTAATTAACTATATGATAAACAATCCCGGTAAATTTGGAGTAAATATAGAAGATACTTAATCGAGTTTTGTTACTTTAAGCCGCGACTGAGACTGAGACTGAGACTGTGACTGCGACTGCGACTGAGACTGCGACTGAAAACTAAAAATATGACAATACTAGACGGAAAGAAAGTCTCAAACGACATAAAAAACGAAATCGCGGCCCAAGTTGAGAAGATGAAGGCGAATGGCGAAAAAGTGCCACATCTCGCCGCAATACTCGTTGGTGATGACGGCGCAAGCCTAACTTATGTTGGAAGTAAAGTAAAAGCTTGCGAACGTGTGGGTTTTGAATCAACCTTGGTGAAAATGCCGCACACTACCAGCGAACTGGAATTACTGAAAAAAATCAAAGAACTGAACGAAGACGATAATATTGATGGCTTCATAGTTCAACTTCCATTGCCTCCTCAAATTGATACGCATAAGGTATTACTTACCGTAGATCCTTCAAAGGATGTTGATGGTTTTCACCCTGAAAACTTCGGAAAAATGGCGTTGGATATGAGTACTTTTATTCCTGCTACACCTTTCGGAATCCTTGAGTTGCTTCAACGGTATAACGTTGAAACAAAAGGAAAACATACCGTTGTTATAGGAAGGAGCCAACTTGTGGGCAGACCGATGAGTATCTTGATGAGCCGAAAGGGATGGCCGGGGAATAGCACGGTAACCCTAACCCACAGCAGCACTAAAAACATTGCTCAGATAACCCTTCAGGCAGATATTATCATTACGGCCTTGGGCGTCCCAAAATTTTTAAAAGCCGAAATGGTAAAAGATGATGTGGTGGTCATAGACGTGGGAATAACCCGAGTTGAAGATCCCAGCAATCCGAAAGGCTACGTGATTACTGGCGATGTGGACTTTGAAAATGTGAGCAAAAAAGCATCTTTCATCACTCCCGTTCCCGGTGGTGTTGGGCCTATGACCATTGCAATGCTTTTAAAAAATACACTTTTGGCAAGAGAGCAGCGAAAAGTTTAAACGTTCTCGTTTTTCGCCAAGCGCCAGTCCAAATATTTGTGAAGATCGGTTTCTATCCAACCCATACTGATGGAGAGTACCGCCAAATCATCTATATAACCGATACCCGGAATAAAATCTGGAACCAAGTCAAATGGGTTGAAAACATATAACAAAGCAACTACAATAGAAGCAATTGTAAACCAAGGCACGTTTGGATAATTCCCTTTTTTTACATCTTTCAACATAGCGAACATAATTTTTCCAAGTTCGGCATATTTGCGCAAAGGGCTGGCATTGCTCAGTTTTTCTGAAATAGCTTCTTCATTATCCATGACTATTTCAACGTCTTCATCCTTAATTTTGGTTACTTTTTCCTCAACGTAATTTTCATTGATTTTAGAGTCCATCATTGCGATTGTTGAAGGTTTCTCGTTTTTCATTTTTCTGAAAAGCATAATTTCTGTTTTTGTTTTAAAAATAAGAAAAGGAAGTGCTAATACATTTAAAATTATGTTATAAATATTTTCAAAAAGACAAATAATTTATTTCTGAAAATAAAATTTACATACTTTTTCCCTTTGGCGCAGTTTCTTCTTTGCCGTATTCTTTCCTATAAATGCGAATAATCACCATAAAAAGACTGATAAGCAATGGTCCAAAAATGAGTCCGATAAAGCCAAAAAGAGGTACGCCGACTATCACGCCAATAAGTGTAATGAGCGGATGTACATTGTCAAGTTTCTTTAATACGTATAGACGAATTATATTATCCGTTGAGCCCACCACCACAAAGCCGTAAATGAGTATTCCCCAAGCCTGAATGCTATGCCCCGTTGAAAGTGTGAGCACAAATACCGGCAGTATGCCCACCAAAGTTCCCACAAATGGAATCATACTGCCAATGGTAACAATAACAAACCAAAAGAAAGGATCTTCAATTCCAAAAATAAGGAAACCGATAAGAGCCACAATTCCCTGCGCTACTGCCACCAAAGGAATTCCCAGTGCATTGGAGCGTACCATTGCCTGAACTTCAGAGCCGATTTCCTTTATGTTATCACGATCCATAGGAATGTATTCCTTTAAGGATTCTTTCAAACCGGCGCGATTTGTAAACATATAATAAAGCATAAAATACATTAACCCAATGGCTATGATGGCATTAAAAGTACCACCCGCCAGTTTTTGAAGATTATCAGAAAGCCAACCTGTTATTGCGGAAGGATCAATTTGAGAATTCAGATCGTAGCCAACTTTGTCTTCTATTCTTCCAATTTGTTCTTTAAGAGCCTTAATAACAGCGGCCGAATTTTGAACGGCATCACCAATTTTGTTGGTAAGCATTAAAATTATTCCAGCTATGGGAATAAGAATTCCAAAGAAAGAAATGAGCATCAGCACCGTAGCGGCTAAAGATGGTTTCCATTTTTTTTTGTTGACGAGTTTTGCCATCCATTTACGCATAAGGACATAAATAGTTATGGCGCCCAAAACCCCTGTTAGGTAGGGGAGTAATTCCCTAAAAATAAGGCTTCCCATTAATAAAATGAGCAGG
>DAIMFZ010000005.1:0-28884 GCA_036724225.1 Aequorivita sp. | reverse complement strand
TGGTAAAGTATTATACAAAAGAAAGCCTTATTGAAATCGCCGATGGCGATCAGGATTTTTTAAAAATATTGGCACAGACTTTTTTGGATGAGATCTCTCCGGATTTACGTTCAATGGAAGAGGCCATTGTTAATGAAAACAGAGAATTGGCCTATCAATTTGCCCATAAAATGAAACCCAACTTTGAGATGTTTGGTATAGACGTGTTAAAGGACATTACCAATATTGAAACTTGGTCCAAAACCTCTAAAAATACAGCTTCGGTACTTCCATCTCTGGAAAACGTAATGATTACATTGAACCTCGTTTTTGAGGAGCTGAGAGAAGACTTCCATTTATAAGATGTTTGCAGAAATTATTACTATAGGCGATGAGATTCTCATAGGCCAAATTATTGATACAAATTCAGCCTATATTTCAAAAGAGCTAAATAAAATAGGGGTAAAGGTTTATCAAATTACCTCTGTTCAAGATGACCGCGCCCATATTTTACAAGCTTTTGAAACTGCGAAAAATCACGCAGACCTCGTAATTGTCACAGGCGGTTTGGGCCCTACTAAAGACGATATAACCAAACAGACATTCTGTGATTTTTTTGACGATACTTTGATTGAAGACCAAACTGTTGTCAAAAATGTAAAAGAACTTTTCAAAAAATACCAACTCAACAAACCTTTGCCCGCAAATTTTCTACAGGCGATGGTGCCATCCAGAGCAACGGTCCTGATGAACCTGCAGGGCACTGCACCAGGAATGTGGATGGAGAAAGACGACACCGTTTTTGTTTCCCTGCCCGGCGTGCCCTATGAAATGAAGCATTTGTTGCAGGAAGAAGTTTTGCCGAGAGTGGTAAAACGTTTCAACAGGCCTTTTATATACCACAAAACACTTTTAACCTACGGTTTGGGCGAAAGCGCAATTGCAGAAAGGATTGCCGAGTGGGAAGACAGTTTACCGGAAAATATAAAACTTGCATATCTGCCCTCTTTGGGAAAAGTACGGCTTCGTTTGTCTTCAAGCGGAAAAGACGAAAAAATTTTAAAGGAAAGTATAGATATTCGAATGGAAGTTTTAAGCGAATTACTTTCTGATATCGCAATTGGCTATGAAGCTGAAACGACCATTATTAGTAGGATAGCACATATTCTCAATCAAAAAAAACAAACATTGAGTTTGGCGGAAAGTTGTACTGGTGGAGCTTTGGTGAAAGAAATAACCACTGAAGCAGGCGCTTCTTCCTTTTTCTTGGGAAGCATTGTTCCCTACAAAACGGAATTAAAAACCAAATTATTGGGTGTCCCAGCTTCATTGATAGAAAAATATACTGTGGTAAGTATTGAAGTAGCGGAAAGCATGGCAACAAATTGCTGTGCACTTTTCAGTACGGATTATGCCATTGCCACCACGGGAATTGCAGGCCCCACAAAAGGCGATGGTTTAGACGATGTGGGCACGGTATGTATTGCTATTGCTTCACCAAGCGGTGTTGTTTCGGAAAAATTCAGCTTCGGAAATGACCGATATCGCGTGATTGAAAAGACCTCAAACAAAGCTTTCGAAATGCTTTTGAAAGAAATTTCAAAAAACTGATTTTCTTTTGTTGTACATCACAAAAGAATTACTTAAATTTGCACCCTGTTTTAAAATAACTTAAAAAAGTTAAGGAAATGTCAAGAGTTTGTGAACTTACCGGAAAGAAAGCGATGGTTGGAAACAACGTGTCGCACGCGATGAACAAAACCAAACGTAAGTTTGATGTAAATTTGCTTAAAAAGCGTTTTTACATTCCTGAAGAAGACAAGTGGGTAACCCTTCGTGTTTCGGCTTCTGCAATAAAAAACATCAATAAAAAAGGAATTTCTGCAGTTATGAAAGAAGCCCGTGAAAAAGGCTTTTTAACTAAATAATTGCAATAATCAATAAAGTCCGTTTACAATGGCTAAAAAAGGAAATAGAGTACAGGTAATTTTGGAGTGCACAGAGCACAAGGAGTCAGGGCAACCAGGAACTTCACGTTACATCACTACCAAAAACAAAAAGAATACACCGGACAGAATGGAGTTGAAGAAATTCAATCCAATCCTTAAGAAAATGACGGTTCATAAAGAGATTAAATAATATAGGTCATGGCAAAGAAATCAATAGCATCTTTACAAACAGGTTCAAAGCGTTTAACCAAAGCAATAAAAATGGTTAAATCGCCAAAATCGGGCGCATATACATTCTCTGAGTCTATCATGGCTCCAGAAATGGTAAACGACTGGTTAAACAAAAAATAACCAGCTTAAAATATTGAGAAAAAGCCACTTTTTTACGAAGGTGGCTTTTCGTATTTTTATCTTTTCACCAAAAATAAATTTTACGAAGTTTCAAACTTTGTCAAAGCTGGCCAACTGATAACAGACTACTTAACAATGAGTTTATTTAAAAAAATATTTTCAAAAGAGAAAAAGGAAACGCTCGATAAAGGACTGGAAAAATCGAAAACTTCTTTTTTTGATAAACTGAGCAAAGCCGTTGCAGGAAAGAGTAAAGTTGACGACGATGTGTTGGACAATCTTGAGGAAATCCTCGTTTCCAGTGATGTGGGCGTAAATACAACCCTAAAGATAATAAACAGAATAGAAGGCCGCGTTTCCAAAGACAAATATTTGGGAACTGATGAGTTGAACCAGATACTTCGTGAAGAAATCGCTGGACTTTTAAGCGAAGTTGATACTGGAAACGCCACCGAGTTTGAAGTTCCAGAAAACAAAAAACCGTATGTAATTATGGTAGTTGGCGTAAACGGCGTTGGAAAAACAACAACCATTGGGAAGTTGGCATATCAATTCAAAAAAGCTGGGAAGAAAGTAGTTTTGGGCGCTGCCGATACATTTCGTGCAGCCGCAATAGATCAATTGCAGATTTGGGCAGACCGAACGGATGTTGCCATCGTAAAACAAAATATGGGCAGTGACCCCGCCAGCGTTGCTTTTGACACTCTACAAAGTGCGGTTAACCAAAATGCTGACGTTGTTATTATTGATACCGCTGGCCGACTTCACAACAAAGTAAACCTAATGAACGAGCTCACAAAAGTGAAGCGCGTTATGCAAAAGGTAATTCCAGATGCGCCACACGATGTGCTTTTAGTATTGGATGGCTCTACTGGACAAAACGCCTTTGAACAGGCAAAACAATTTACCGCCGCAACCGAAGTAACTTCGCTTGCCGTTACAAAACTTGATGGTACGGCCAAAGGCGGAGTGGTAATTGGCATCAGCGACCAATTTAAAATTCCAGTGAAATATATTGGCGTGGGCGAGGGAATGGAAGACCTTCAGGTTTTCAACAAATTTGAATTTGTGGATTCATTTTTTAAATAATTTTAAAAAATTGGGCTTTACAATTTTAAACAGATCAAACTGAATAATTGCTACAAGGAAGATTCAATAATTCGGAAAGGATACGCCTCCTGTACCTTTTTCAATTCTTCTTCTGTAATTTTAGATGTCTCCTTTTTTAAAACTTCAGAAACATAGTTTTCCCGTAATTCAAAATACGCCTTTGCAATTTCATCCTGAACCGAAATAAAAGTCTGGTAGGGTGCTTCGCGATTTATTGATAAAGAAATGGAAGCTTTTCTCGGATTGTCTGATGCTTCTGATAGTTCTTTTCCATTGCAGTAAACGCAGGATTTATCGGCATTGTTGTCAATAAAGCTTTTTATATCATCCTTTAATTCTTCAATTTTAGTAAACGTTTCATTCGCCATGATTTCACCTTTTTCATTCACACTAATTGTAAAAATATTATTCTTTTTTAGCGGAATATTGCAATCCGCTCCAAGAGGGCAAGGTTGGGGAAGATCTCGTGCGATGCCTTTATCGTTAGGAATCATAGAGGTTGCCAAAAAGAAAATCAAAAGCAGAAAAGCAATGTCGGCCATGCTGCCGGCATTTACGGAGGGCATATTGGAGTTTCTCATAATTGAAAATGGTTTTAGAGTTCCATTTTTCAGAAACAAAAAAAGTGCCACGAGTTTATTTATAGGAAGAAGTGTGGCTTTCGTAAGAATACCGTAATTTTAAGACTATATTTCAATTTTAGCAAAGATGATTACAGAAAAAAAAGAAACAGAACCTTTTGGGTTCCTTTCCTATTTAATAAAAACTGCAGGATTAGCCGAAGATGAGGGGGCTCTAATTGCTGCAGGTTTAAAACATTTAAAATTTTTGAAAGGCGATGTTCTTTTGAAAAGTGGTGACCTTTGCCAACATTCATTTTTTGTGGAAAAAGGGCTTTTGCGCTCCTATATGCTTGATGAATCTGGAAAGGAACACGTAATACAATTTGCTCCTGAAAACTGGTTTATTGTAGACAGGAGCAGTGTGTATTTTAACGACCCTTCCGAAAGCTATATTGAAGCAATTGAAGACACTGAAGTAGTTTTAGTTAGGGAAGATTTTCTCTGCAAAGCGAATGAAACGAGCTCTGTTTTCAGCAAGTTTAACGAAAAGTTACTTCATAATCACATTCGGCAAATGCAGAAACGAATAAACCTTTTGCTTGGCGCTACTGCTGAAAAACGTTATTTGAATTTTATTGAAATGTACCCAGATTTATTGCTTCGCGTTCCGCAATGGATGATCGCTTCCTATTTGGGAATTACGCCCGAAAGCTTGAGCCGTGTTCGGAAAGAGCTGGCTCATAGAAACTTTAGGCCGAGTTAAAATTATTCCAAATACCCAAACTTTCCCATATTAAAATCGCTCATTGCTTGCATCAATTCCGCACGGGTGTTCATAACGAACGGACCTTGGGCGGCAATTAGTTCATTAATGGGTTCACCGCTCAATATTAAAACTACGGCATCATCGCTGGCCTCGATGGTAAATTCTTCTCCTTCGTTTTTAAAAAGTCCCAAACCGTCGGTTTTTATTGCTTCGGAATTGTTCACTTTTATATTTCCTTCAACCACTAAAACCGCTGTGTTGTAATTTTCAGGGAAATTGAATGTAGTTTTTCCGCCTTTGTTCAACTTTGCATTTAAAAGATGTAAAGGCGTAAACGTTGATGCAGAGCCTTTTTCACCGTTGAATTCCCCGGCGATTACTTCCACAACGCCAGCATTAGCAGGCAATTTCACTTTCTTCATCTCGGCATTTGAGATTCCCTGATATTTTGGGGAGCTCATTTTGTCTTTTGCGGGAAGATTTACCCACAATTGCACCATTTGGAAATCACCACCAGCTTTACTGAAATTTTCTTCGTGGTATTCTTTGTGAAGAATACCCGAAGCGGCCGTCATCCATTGCACGTCCCCTTCCTTAATAACACCGCTGTTTCCGGCGCTATCGTGGTGGGCAACGCTACCTTTATAGGCAATTGTAACCGTTTCAAAACCACGGTGAGGATGTACGCCTACACCACGAGGTTGATCTGTGGGAGGGAAGTGAAATTTGCTGTTATAATCCATTAATATAAATGGATCCATTCGTTCAAAACCAACGCCCAAACCAGAGGGAATGTAATTGTGAACCCTAAAACCATCACCAACCATATGTGGTGGCGGAGGTGTTAATACACGTTCTAAATGTTTTGTTTTCATGTTAATTTACATTTATTTTATACTGTAAAATTACACCCTAGATTACTGTTTTGCATTGATGTATGTTAAGAACTGCTTTTAACGAACAGGAATCAGCGAAGAGTTGATACACCTTCAAAAATGCAAATCGAGAACTTTATTCGCAATAAATAAGGCTCTCGATTCTTAATAAAGGGAACAGTAAAATCTTGAAAAATTATTGTTTTATGAATTGAAGCGAAGCAATTAACTTCACTTTGTCACTTACCACAACACTTCCGGCTTCGGTTACGGCATTCCAGGTCAGTCCGAAATCTTTACGGCTTACTTGTCCTTCAAATTCAAAACCAGCTTTGGTTTGTCCGTATGGATCTACTGCGGTTCCGTTGTATTCGGTTTCCAAAGTCACTTCTTTGGTTACTCCTTTTATGGTTAAATCGCCCACCATTTTTTCGCCGTCAAATGATTTTGAGGTGAATGTAAGTTTTGGAAATTTGTCTGCTCCAAAAAAATCATCAGATTTCAAATGGGTATCCCGGTCGTTATTGTTTGTATTTACGGAATCAATTTCCGCGGAAAATGAAAATTTACCGTTTTTGAAATCTTCATTTGAGGTTTCAACTTTTCCATCAAATTTTTCGAAACTACCAGTTACTGTAGAAATCATCATATGTCTTACCTTAAAATTGATTTCTGAATGAGTTCCATCAATTTTCCATGTTGTGTTTAAAGTATTGTCCATTGTTATAAGTTTTAGTTATTAATTATTTATAGGACAAATTTAGGGCGATCAGTGAACCCTTGCATTGATGTATGATAAGAAATCTGATTTATGGGAATTAAAAACTGAAGTTGAGGTTATTTGTTCAATTCTTCCAATAATTGATCGTAATCTTCAATTTTCACATAAAGCACGCCGTCCAGGCTTATAATTGGCGTAGTGACCGAATCAATTTGCACTGTGGAATTTGTAAAAGCGGGGGACAATTGGTCTTTCAGTTCAGGCTTTTCAGAAAAACGATATGCGGTAAATAAATAACGGCTTTTTTCAAGATCGGAAACAAGACTGTCGCAACTTGTGCAGTTTTCTGGAATGTAAACAGTTACTTTTTTTCGGGGTTCAATTTTGATGGATTCGTATTCCCTTCGCAGGGCGCGGCGCGAAAGACTGTCGCTTACTGTTAACACATAGGTGTAATTTGCTCTTTTTCCTCTTTCAACAATCAAGTTGGTGAGCAACACTTTTGAAGCTGCTGGAACACGGACAGCCCTTGGCACACCTTTGCTCTGCCTAAAATTGGTACCTTCAACCGTAATGGAAACATCCAAATCCTTTTCATTCTTGTTAAGGGCATACAGAAAAAGCCGGTTAGCTTTGGCTTCTTCAATAATTTCTATGGGTTTTTCTTGTGAAAATAGGGAAGTGTAGCTTAATAACACCACAAAAATGAAGAGTATTTTTTTAATCATTGGGGACTGTTTTTATATGTCTTCCGAAGGTATAAATTTTCCTTGGGAATTTTTAAAAAAAAATTGCAATTTAAATTGAAATATTTAAACCATAGATAAGCATTGAGGCATGAAGGTGACAGTTTTAAAATTAAGCTAACCTCCAAATTTGTGAAACTTTTAAGTAAGCATTCGCAAACCGTCCCGACTTAGTTTGCGTATATTTTAATAGTAAACCATTTAAAAATACAAACTGATGAAAACCTATTTTTTAAAAACAATTGCGCTTTCTTTCGGATTATTCTTAGTCCTTTCACAAGTTTCTTGTCAAAACAGTTTAAAGCAAAACGCTGAAAATGCGATTGAAGGTAACGAGAAAACAATGGATACTTCCAAAGATTTGGCTATTGAGAAGCAATTTCCAGAAGCTAAATCAGATGCTGAATGGAAAAAAATACTCACTCCACAGCAATATGAAATTATGGTAAAAAAAGGAACCGAAACACCTTTCAATAATGAATACAATGACAATCACGAAAAAGGGATTTATGTGAGTGCCGCAACAGGCGAGCCATTGTTCAGCAGTGAAGATAAATTTGAATCGGGAACAGGATGGCCTTCATTCACTAAGCCAATAAATGACGATGCGGTTGTTTGGGTAAAAGATAACACTCTGGGAATGACACGTGATGAAATTGTTGAAAGATCAACAGGATTGCACCTTGGCCACGTTTTTAATGATGGTCCAAAACCTACGGGATTGAGATATTGTATGAATTCTGCGTCACTAAAATTTGTAAAGCAGGACTGATTCCCCAATTACGGTTATGCTTGGAAAGCCTCCTTTGGGAGGCTTTTTTTAAGAGTTGAATTTGGAATATGGCTCCCTGGGCTTGTAGAAGTGTTTAATCTTGAATTGCTTAATCTTTAACCCTTTTTATGATTTTAACTATTTATTTTACCGTATTTTTGCGCCACTAGGACAATGAACATTAAACCCCAGTAAGGTAAACTAATAATAAAACAAGTTCCATATAACTAATTTAAAAGTCATCTGCCCTCGGCGGATGGCTTTTTTTATTCCAAAACACAAATGGCAAAATCGCAACAAACATACAGCAAGAAAGAAAAGGAAAAAGCAAAACTGAAAAAACGGGAAGACAAGCAAAAGAAAAGGGAAGTCCGTAAATCGGAAAAAACGCCGGGTATAGATTTTGTTTATGTAGATTACAATGGAAACTTGGTAGATACTCCCCCAGATCCATCAATGAAAGTTGAGATAGATGCGGAAGACATTATTCTGGGTATTCCCCCTAAAGAAGAAGGCGATCGCGAAGCCTTTAACCCAGTTAGAAAAGGAACTGTTTCATTCTATGATTCTTCCAAGGGTTTCGGTTTTATCATTGATAATGAAAACAGCGAGAAATACTTTACACACGTGAGCGGGATCATTGACGAAATTTCTGAAAACGACAACGTTTCCTTCGAACTCGAAAAAGGCCAGCGCGGGATGAACGCCGTAAAAGTTACCAAAATCTAAATCCGTTTAAATTTGTAAGCATAAAAAAATCCCGCTAATTGCGGGATTTTCTTTTTTTAATAACCAAATTATTAATCTCTAATATCATTTGCCTCTCTCTTGGCGGCATTTTTAAGCTGCTCGTATTTTTCAGAGATAGTATCTTCAACTTCTTCTGCCTTCTCTTTTATTTTTCTACCTGTTTCGGTGGCTTTGTCCTTAAGTTTTTGCTTTTCTTCGGGTGTCATGTTTTTGTATTTCCAAAATGCAAATGCGCCAACTGCTACCCCTAGCAATGCTAATAATCCTTTTCCTTTGTTGTTCATGTTGTTTTTTTTTGTTTGAGTGAAGATACGTCTTTAGTAGCTGCTCCAATAATTATAAACCGACTTTAATATATTTTTAGTACTAAAGCATTCAATATTGAAAAATAATCCCAATTTTTTTTGACTAAGTCGTTTTTCAATTTATTTATTCGTACGCATATCATTTCTAATCTAAATATTGTATTTTTAAAAACGCTCCCTTAAATTTTCAAAAATGATATTTTCCCCACAAAATTTAAAATTGAATTCTTGCTTCTCACTTTTATTATATTTAGTGATCCAGACTGCCGTTTTTTCGCAAAACGTCTCAAAACAAACATTGCGCGAAAAGTATCACGAAGTGCAGGACGACCCTTATATTCCAGTTTCCCGAGCATCCATGCAACGAAGCCCAGCATATAATGTAACCACACCAAACTATTTTACAAAGCAAGTAAACGTAGACGATAACGGTGAAAATATAGTTGGCGATGCGGGCAATGAACCTTCTATAGCCGTGGACCCCACCAACCCTAACAGAATGGTTATTGGTTGGCGCCAATTTAACACCATTAACAATAATTTCCGTCAGGCGGGAAATGGTTACTCGTTGGATGGTGGATTGACTTGGACTTTCCAGGAAGTGCTGGAACCGGGTGTTTTCCGTTCAGATCCTGTTTTGGATTTTGATGCAGACGGCAATTTCTATTACAACTCCTTGACTAACACTCCGGATTATTTTTGCTCCGTCTTCAAAATAACCGATGGAGGCCACGATTGGGGTGCACCATTTCCCGCAAAAGGAGGAGACAAACAATGGATGCGTCTTGACCGTTCCGGTGGAATAGGAGATGGTAACAATTATTCTTTTTGGACTTCTTATTTTTCAACCTGTTCGGGTCAGTTTACCCGTTCCACAGATGGCAGTAACACTTTTGAAGACTGTATATATGTAGATGATGATCCCTTTTGGGGTACTTTGGCCGTGGATGCGGATGGAACGCTATATATAACAGGAACCGCAAATACTGGAATTGTGGTTGTAAAATCCACAACAGCGAAAGACCCTTCTTTAAACGTAACTTGGGATAGTGCGACCCCTGTTGATTTGGATGGCGACCTTAATATGGGCACACCAGTGAATCCCGATGGATTGATGGGGCAGGCATGGGTAGATGTTGATATTTCCAACGGACCTGGGAGGGGGAATGTTTATGTGGCCGCTTCGGTATTTCGTTTTTCAAATAACGATCCAGGAGATGTTATGTTTGCAAAAAGCACGGATGGGGGAATTACTTTTCAACCTCCCATAAGAATAAATACCGACTCCGGAACGAGTGCCTATCAATGGTTTGGAACTATGTCCGTCGCGCCCAACGGCCGCATTGATGTGGTTTGGTTGGACACGCGCGACGCTACTAATGGAATTGATTCTGTTCTCTATTATTCCTTTTCAGAGGATCAAGGCGAAACCTGGTCTGATAATATTTCGATTTCAGAACCATTTAACCCAACCGTCGGGTATCCGCAACAGGACAAAATGGGCGATTATTTTCACATGGTAAGCGATAACGATTTCGCTCATTTGGCTTGGGCCAACACGCTTAATGGTGGTCAGGATGTTTATTACACCCGTATTTCTCCAGATGGCGTTTTGAATATTGGGAATATTGCTTCGAATAGTTTTAAACTGATCTGCTATCCCAATCCATTCAGTAACGAGACAACTTTGGAATTTACCATTGATGGAACGGAAAATGTGAAATTGGAAGTGTTCGATATTCAGGGCAGAAAACTCAACACCTTGCTGGATGGACCCTTTTCCGGAAAACAAAAAATCAATTGGAATGGCACCAGCCAAACGGGTGCGCAACTTGTATCGGGACTTTATTTCATCACCTTAAAATCTGAAACGAAAAGTGCTAACCTGAAAGTTTTGTTGAATTAATTTCATATATTTAAGAGTCAAAAAACACAAAATCACATTATGATATACAATAAATAGGCAATTCCAAACGTCTCTTGAATTGTTTGGCATATTGCATCTGAAAAAATTTAATAACCAAAAATATAGATACAGATGAAATGCCCATTATCTAATTATTAACCAAACGAAGATGTAGTATAATGGGGCATTCCATCTTCCTATTTCTCAAATATTAGATACAGATGAAAATATACGACGACAAATACATTAAAAATGTAGTTTTTGTGGGTGCGCACAACAGCGGAAAAACGACACTTGCCGAAACCATGCTTTTTGAAGCAGGCCTTCTGAACCGCCGTGGAACGGTTGAAAACAAAAACACCGTTTCCGATTATCACGACATTGAGCACGAGCGCGGCAATTCCATCTTTGCCACCCCGCTGCACACCGAATGGCGCAATTATAAAATCAACATCATTGACACACCCGGCTTGGACGATTTTATAGGCGAAATTATTTCTTCCATCCGCGTTGCCGATACTATTGTTACAGTATTGAACGCGCAACAGGGCGTGGAAGTGGGCACAGAGATTATTTGGAATTACGTAGATAAATACCATAAACCCACCCTTTTTGTGGTAAACCAAATTGACCACGTAAATGCAAAGTTTGACGAAAGTTTTAAGAGTATAAAAAATTTGGTAGGCAATAATGCCGTGAAAATTCAATACCCTTTAATTGTAGATGGCGCTCAATGCATTATTGACGTGCTGAAGATGAAAATGTATAAATTCTCCCCCGATGGAGGAAAGCCCGAAAAGTTGGAAATTCCCGATAATCAAAAGGAATTGGCCAACGAACTAAATAATGAATTAGTAGAAAAAGCTGCAGAAAATGATGAAACATTGATGGAGCTTTTTTTTGATAAGGGCACTTTGAACGAAGACGAAATGCGCGTTGGCATTAAAGCCGGAATGTTGAACAATGAGCTTTTTCCGGTGTTTTGCGTTTCCGCCCTGAACGATATGGGTACGGGCAGATTGATGGGTTTCATAGACAATGTGGCACCCGCAGCAGCCGATTTAAAACCCGAGCAAAGTGTGGAAGGGAAAGAAGTGATGGCTAAAAAGGAAAGCCCAACAGCTTTGTTCGTTTTTAAAACGGTCTATCAGCCAAATTTAGGCCAGATCACTTTCTTTAAGGTGATGAGCGGCGAAGTTCGTCTGAACGACAAACTCATCAATTCCCGAAATGACGAAACAGAGATAATAAACCAACTATTTATAATGGACGGGAAAGAGCGCCAACCTGTTACCAAGTTGACAGTCGGTGATATTGGCGCTACTTTGAAACTGAAGTTTACGGAGACCAATGACACCTTGTATTCATCAAAGAACAAAGTTGAGATCAAGCCCATTAAATTTCCTCAGGCAAGAGTGAAAAAGGCGGTTTTTGCAGTAAACACAAAAGACGAAGAAAAACTCAGTGAGTCCTTAAGGAAAATTCACAGCCAAGATCCCACAGTGGATATTTCCTTTTCAAAAGAGGGCAAACAGCTTATACTTTCCTGTCAGGGCGATCTCCATCTGGCCACTATAGATTGGATATTGAACAATGTTTACAATGTGGAAGCAAGTTTCGAAAAACCAAAAATTGCTTTCCGTGAAACCATTCAACGTTCTTCATCTTCAAATTATAGGCACAAAAAACAGTCCGGCGGTTCCGGGCAGTTTGCAGAGGTTCACTTAAAAATTGAACCTTGGTTTGAAGGTATGGAAGAGCCACAAGGTTTCAATATTCGCGGAAAGGAAGAAGTGGATCTTGCCTGGGGAGGAAAATTGGTTTTCTACAACTGCATTGTGGGAGGGGTAATAGACCAACGTTACTTGCCTTCAATAATGAAAGGCGTTTTGGAAGTTATGGAAGAAGGCCCGTTGGTTAATTCATACATCCGCGATATACGCGTTATGGTTTATGATGGCAAAATGCACTCTGTGGATTCAAATGATATCTCCTTTAAAATTGCTGGTGCACACGCGTTCAAAGAAGCTTTTTTGAATGCCAATCCCAAGCTTTTGGAACCCGTTTTGGAGCTAACCGTGAAAGTGCCTGAAGAAATGGTGGGCAACGTGATGACCGATCTGCAAGCACGCCGGTCGATGATTCAAGGTATAGAAAGCAACAACAACTACCAAGTGTTGAAATGCCTAACACCAGAGGCCGAGCTATATGGTTTCTCAACAGATTTGCGGTCTTTGACGCAGGGTAGGGCAACGTTTAAATCTGCGTTTTCGTCCTATCAGCCTGTGCCGGCGAATGTTCAAAAGGAATTGGTCCGCCAATCAGAATGATTCGGAATAAAATGTTTTGTACGTAAAACTGTAACTATATTTGCCGAAAATTAATTTATGTCGCAGCGGCTTTCAGAAATGGAAACTTCCACAAAAGAAAAAATGGAAGAAATGGAAAATTTGAGTAAAACTGTTTCTGGCATTGAAACCATCCAAGAAATAAATGCCGAAGAAATAGCGAAATGTGTCGCTATTCTTGAATATTTAAACAGTAATACTGATTGCATATTCGAAATCCCAAAAGCACAGCGTACGGCATTGATAAAAGCTTCAGGTGAATTTTCTCGTCCAAATCGCGATGAATTTTCCCGAAGAAAAAAAGACGCAAAGAAAGCCGAAAAACGCAAGCAAGCAAACAAAGACAGAACTGCTCGAAAAGAAACCGGAATTAGAAGTGCGCGCGAAAACGTAGTGTTTGTAGCTCCAAAACTTTTGCAAACAGCCGATTTGTCTTCCAAAAAAGAATTAGAGCTCGAAACACCCCGCAACTGTTACGTCTGTAAGACCCTTTACACAAAATTGCACCATTTTTACGATACTATGTGTACCGAGTGTGGCGATTTTAATTATGCGAAACGTTTCCAAACTGCTGATTTAACTGGGCAAGTTGCGGTTATGACGGGTTCCCGTTTAAAAATTGGTTATCACATTTCTTTGATGCTCCTCCGAGCTGGCGCAACAGTTGTGGCCACCACCAGATTTCCTGCTGATTCCGCATATCGTTTTGCACAGGAAGAAGATTTCCATCGATGGGCGGACCGTTTAAAAATTCACGGATTGGATCTTCGGCATATTCCAAGCGTTGAAATCTTCTGCAATTATATTGAACAGAAATATGAGAACCTTGATATTCTCATCAATAACGCGGCTCAAACCGTAAGAAGGCCAGCCGGCTTTTATCAACATTTGATGGCGAAGGAGGAAATGCCTTTTGAAGAACATCCGCAATTTGTGAAAACTTTGTTGCAGGACCATATGAATTGCCTGCAAGAATTAAAAACACTTACGGCCGATATTGACAAAAACCCAAACAAAAACTTACCCGTAACTTGGCACGGATCCGAACCGGGAATTGGGATTCGCGCTTCCGCAAAGCTTTCACAGATACCTTATAGTTTTGATAACTCTTTGAGCGCAAAAGAAGTTTTTCCCGAAGGAAAGCTGGACGCCGATTTGCAACAAGTAGATTTGCGAAAAACAAACAGTTGGCGTTTAAGGCTTGGGGAAATTGAAACCACTGAAATGATTGAGGTTCAATTGGTAAACTCAATTGCTCCTTTTGTGCTTTGCAACCGTTTGGGAGAAATTATGAAAAAGGAAAACACAGGCAAAAAACACATTATAAATGTTTCGGCGATGGAAGGAAAATTTCACCGCTTTTTTAAGGAAGACCGCCATCCGCATACCAATATGGCAAAGGCTGCGCTCAATATGTTGACCCACACCGCCGCGGGAAGTCTTGCAAAAGAAGGAATCTACATTAACGCCGTTGATACAGGTTGGGTTACAGATGAAGATCCCGCGGAATTGGCAAAACGAAAAATGGAACTACACGATTTTCAACCGCCGCTGGATATTGTTGACGGTGCGGCCCGAGTGATGGATCCACTGATTGATGGCATAAATACGGGAAAACACTGGAGCGGGAAGTTTTTGAAAGATTACAGACCGATTGATTGGTAGTTTTTTTTTGAGAAAAGATAATAGAATAGAGAGGATAGACTTTTAAAAGTAGTTATGAACAACGAACAACCCAACAACCCACTACACGGAATCAAACTCGCTGATATTATGGAATATCTCGTGGATTATTACGGTTGGGAAGTTTTGGGTGAAAAAATAAAAATCAACTCTTTCAACAGCAATCCTTCTATTAAATCGAGTCTCACATTTCTTCGGAAAACCCCTTGGGCGCGGGAGAAAGTGGAACAACTTTATTTGAAAACTAAATTCAAATAAATAGGTGTAAAACATAGCGACTTTTGTGGTAAAATAATCCAGCTCTTTATCATCTGCTTCATCACAATTACAATTTTAAAAATTTATTTTTTCCGAATAAATAAATCTGACATTTCTTCGTCCAAAACCTATAAAAGGACGTAGTTTTGCAAACCTGCACAAATGAGGTTTTATGGCTGAGATTCAAGACGCAATTCAAGAGAAAAAGACCGACAAAGAACTGTATAGCTACCAAAAAGGCGCTATTGACAGGATATTTGAAAAATTTGATACCGCTCCGGACGATTATCATTTGCTCTACCAATTGCCTACGGGAGGTGGTAAAACGGTTATCTTTTCTGAAATTGTGCGCCAATACTTAAAGCATCACAACAGAAAAGTGCTGGTAATGACCCACCGCGTGGAGCTTTGCAAGCAAACTTCGGAAATGTTAACTGCCTTTGGGGTGGTGAACAAAGTGGTGAATAGCACCGCAAACCTTTCCGATCAAGACAAATACAGTTGCTTTGTGGCTATGGTTGAAACCTTGAACAACCGTTTGAACGACAACAAACTCGATATTTCAGACATCGGTTTGGTTATTATTGACGAAGCACACTACAATTCATTTACAAAACTTTTTAAGTTCTTCGAAAAATCCTTTATTCTTGGAGTAACTGCAACGCCGCTGAGTTCCAACAGAGACCTTCCTATGAAGGATAATTACAAGGAATTGATTGTTGGCGAAAGCATTCAGTCATTGATTGATAATGAGTTTTTGGCTCAGGTTGAAGTTTTTCAATACAACATGGGCTTGACTTCTTTGGAAATAGGTTCCAATGGTGATTACACTGTGAAATCTTCCGATGATCTGTATTCCGCGGTGGGAATGTTGGACCAGCTGTACCAAGCTTATTTAAACCATTCCAAAGGGAAAAAAACCTTGATTTTCAACAACGGGATAAATACTTCCATTCAAGTGTATTATCATTTGAAGGCGGAAGGTTTGCCCATTATGCACTTGGACAATACCGCCACCAAAAAGCAACGAAGACAGATTTTGCGTTGGTTTCACGAGACGCCCGATGCTATTCTTACTTCTGTAAGTATCTTGACCACTGGTTTTGACGAACCAACTATAGACACCATTATTCTAAACAGGGCAACCCGTTCACTGACGCTTTATTTTCAAATGATTGGCCGTGGTTCGCGGATTTTGAACAACAAATCAAAATTCGCCGTAATTGATTTGGGGAACAATTACCAGCGCTTTGGCCCTTGGGAATCGCCGTTGGATTGGCAAGCAATTTTCCGATCGCCAGAATATTATATGGACCGTCTGTTGAGCGATGATGAATTGGAAAGCCATTTTAGGTATGAAATGCCGGAAGAGCTTCGCGCAGAATTCGCAAACAGCAAAGAAGTTTATTTCGATATAAAAGGGACTTACCAAGATGCTACTTTTAAGGGCGAATCCTCCAAAGTAGTTCTGGAACGCTCCATTGCGCAGCACGCCTATATTTGTATTGAAAACAGCGAAGACGTATATGACGCGCTGGGTTTGGCAAAAATGCTGGGCGACGATATAGACCACCGCATTGAGAGATATTCGCAGTGCATCAGCAAAAGCACGCACAATTTCATCAGCTGGTTAAAAGACGATTACCGACTAAAACTACGAAGTTATCTACGCGAAAATTTCGATACGGTTTTTGAGGAAATTTATGGCTATCCTCCAGAAGATTAAATGAAGTGATCAGCAGCCTCATAGCTCACGGTTTATAGTTCACAACTGATATTTATCATTTTTTTATACCCCCATTTTTTCCAATCTTTGCATCAGGTATAACGAGCAAATTTTAGGTTGATGGCAAACTGTTTCCACTGTGGCGATGCGTGTTTAGACGTAGAGATAAAGCATGAGGAGAAATCCTTTTGTTGCCATGGTTGCAAAACGGTTTTCGATATACTGCACGACAACGATTTAAGCTATTATTATGATCTTGAAAAAACACCGGGCATTTCCCCAAATGAAATCGGTGGCAAATACGACTTTCTCGAAAATGAAACCATAGTTGAAAAACTACTCGAATTCAATGACGGAAGCACACAGATTGTTTCTTTTTTAATTCCTTCCATCCATTGCAGCAGTTGTATTTGGATTTTGGAAAACCTCAATAAACTCAATCCCGCGGTAAAATCTTCTCAAGTAAATTTTCCCGAAAAAACGGTTCGTATAACTTTTAATGCAATTGAGAATTCGTTAAAAAACTTGGTTATTCTTTTAAGCCGAATAGGTTACGAACCCTATATTTCATTGGACGATTCCGAAAGAAAAGAGAAATATATAAACCGAAGCATTATTTACAAATTGGGCATCGCGGGTTTTGCTTTTGGAAACGTGATGTTCCTTTCGTTCCCCGAATATTTTGAACATTCCGAATTTTGGTTGGACCAGTTTAAACCTTTTTTCCGTTGGTTGATGTTTGCGTTTTCGCTTCCCGTGGTTCTCTATTCCGGAAGTGGTTATTTCACTTCGGCTTACAAAGGCTTGCGATCTAAAATCTTGAATATTGACGTCCCCATCGCTATTGGCATTGCAGTTCTTTTTATAAGAAGCACGATAGATATTGTGATGGATTGGGGTACAGGCTACTTTGATAGTCTTACGGGTTTGGTTTTCTTTTTATTGCTTGGGAAATTTTTTCAACAGAAAACCTATTCCTATCTTTCGTTTGAAAGGGATTACAAATCATACTTTCCAATAGCCGTAACGCGACTTTTTAAAAATTCCGAGGGGAAAACTTTGGAAGAACAAGCTGAGGTCTACACCGTAAAAAAGGGCGACAGATTGCTTATTCGCAACAACGAAATAATTCCTGTGGATGCAATTTTAATCAAAGGAAACGCACTAATAGATTACAGTTTTGTTACCGGAGAAGCGGAACCCATTTCCAAACAAAGCGGCGATAAACTCTTTGCCGGCGGAAAACAGCAAGCTGGAATATTGGAAGTTGAAGTTTTGAAACCAGTGGCGCAAAGTTATTTAACGCAACTGTGGAGCAATGATGTTTTCAGCAAAGACAAAACGGGAGTTTTTGAGAATATAACTGATAGCATCAGTAAGCGCTTTACCGTAATCCTTCTTTCAATAGCTTTTATTTCCACCATATTTTGGTTGATGGTAGATTCTTCCAAAGCGTTTAATGTGTTCACTTCTGTTTTGATTGTTGCCTGTCCGTGTGCCATTGCCTTGGCGGCGCCATTCACTTTGGGGAATGTGTTGCGCATCTTCGGAAGGGAAAAATTATATTTAAAGGAAGCTTCCGTAATTGAACAAATGGCGAAGGTGGACACCGTGGTTTTTGACAAAACGGGAACGCTGACCACCAATCAAAAAAACCTGATTACCTACGAAGGCGTTGCGCTTACTGCCGAAGAAAAGCAGTTGCTCACCAGCACACTTCGCGCTTCCAGCCATCCGCTGAGCCGCTCGCTGTACAATATTTTGGATAAAAACGACATCCAAACCTTGGACGATTTTGAAGAAGAAATAGGGAAGGGGATTTCCGCAACTTTCAATGACAATTCCATCAAAGTGGGTTCTTATGAATTTGTGGGTTTTTATGATGGGTTGGATTCTGAATTAAAAAATAGAACTACTGTCCACATTAGCGCCAATAAAGTTTACAAAGGCTGTTATATTTTCAACAGCGAATACAGAAAAGGCGTTACCGAAATTTTTAAACAGTTAGAAAGTGATAAAAAAGTAATTGTACTTTCAGGCGACAACGAAGGCGAACGCGAACGCTTGGAAACGTTGCTTCCAAAAGGTACAAAACTCTATTTCAACCAAAAACCGGACGACAAGCTCGATTTTATAAAAGACCTTCAGCAAAACGGAAAAAAAGTATTGATGATTGGCGATGGGCTTAATGATGCGGGAGCTTTGAAGCAGAGTGATGTCGGTTTAGTTATTTCAGAAAACACCAACGTATTTTCACCCGCCTCGGATGGAATTTTGGATGCTTCCCAGTTCAAAAAAATAGCTGATTATTTAAACTTTTCAAAAAAAGGAGTGAAAATTATAAAATGGGCATTCCTGCTTTCGTTGCTATACAATTTGATTGGACTTTCCTTTGCGGTTACGGGACACTTGCGACCTGTTGTAGCGGCTATTTTAATGCCTTTGAGTTCCATAAGCATCGTAGTTTTTACGACAATCGCAACACAATATATTGGGAAGAAATTAAGAATGGATATAAATAAGGAAACTTGACAAATATCATTTTTTTATGGTATTTTCAACGATATTTTTGAACCTTAAATTTCAGGTATGAACATCATTTATATGCTACTTGCAATCAGTGTTTCTGTAGCTCTCATTTTTTTTGTACTATTTCTCTATTCAGTTAAAAAAGGGCAATATGATGATACTTACACTCCTTCCGTCCGTATGCTTTTTGAAGATGAACTTGTAAAAGAAGATGCTTCAGAGATAAATAAAACTTCCAACAAAACAGTAACCAAACCAGAAACCGAACCTGTTATAGCGCAGGAATAAATTGACGAACACTATGCAAACAGAACAGTTTTACTACGACAACCAGATTGTCAAAAAATTCGTCCACGCCACTATATTTTGGGGGCTCATAGGTATGAGCGTCGGCTTGCTGCTGGCATTTATGTTTTTGTTTCCCAATATGACCGAGGGCATTTCGTGGCTCAGTTTTGGTCGTTTGCGACCCTTGCACACCAACGCTGTTGTTTTCGCTTTTGTTGGTAATGCAATCTTTGCAGGGGTCTATTACTCCTCCCAACGTTTGCTGAAAGCGCGTATGTGGAGCGACTTTCTCAGTAACCTAAACTTTTGGGGGTGGCAGGCTATTATTGTTGGCGCTGCTATCACGCTTCCGTTGGGCTATACAACTTCAAAGGAATATGCCGAACTGGAATGGCCTTTTGATATTGCCATCGCGATAATTTGGGTTGCTTTTGGTATCAACTTAATAATGACAATGGTGAAAAGACGCCAGCGCCATTTGTACGTGGCGCTATGGTTCTATTTGGGAACATGGGTAACCGTTGCCGTTTTGCATATTGTGAACAGTATGGAAATTCCTGTAACCGCTTTAAAGAGTTATTCAATGTATGCTGGCGTACAGGATGCGCTGGTGCAATGGTGGTACGGGCATAATGCGGTGGCGTTTTTCCTTACCACACCTTTCCTTGGTTTGATGTATTATTTTGTGCCGAAAGCTGCGAACAGACCGGTGTATTCCTATAAGCTTTCTATCGTTCACTTTTGGTCTTTGATCTTCATCTATATCTGGGCAGGACCACACCACTTGCTCTATTCCGCGCTACCTGAATGGGCACAGAACTTGGGCGTTGCCTTTTCAGTAATGCTTTTGGCTCCTTCTTGGGGAGGGATGATAAACGGACTTTTGACGCTTCGTGGCGCGTGGGACAAAGTGCGAGTGGATCCAGTTTTAAAATTTATGGTAGTTGCAATCACGGGCTACGGGATGGCAACTTTTGAAGGCCCTATGCTTTCGCTTAAAAACGTAAATGCAATTGCCCACTTTAGCGACTGGATTATTGCACACGTACACGTTGGTGCTTTGGCCTGGAACGGATTCCTCACTTTTGGGATGATCTATTGGATGGTGCCGCGCCTTTTTAAAACAAAACTGTATTCCATTAAATTGGCAAACGCACATTTCTGGATTGGTACTTTGGGTATCATTATGTATGCATTGCCAATGTATGTTGCAGGATTTATGCAGGCTTCCATGTGGAATCAATTCAATCCGGACGGAACACTTACTTATGGAAACTTCTTAGAAACGGTTACTCAAATTATGCCAATGTACTGGATGCGTGCCATTGGAGGAACGTTATACATTACGGGAGCATTTATTTTACTTTACAACATCGTAATGACTGCCAGACACGGTAGCAAAGTTACAGATGAACTTGCCGAAGCTGCACCATTATCGCCAGTAACAAAAAGACAAACTTCGGGCGAAGGTTATCACACGTGGTTGGAACGCCGCCCTATTAAATTGACCATCTATGCAACCATAGCAATTTTGATTGGTGGAATGGTACAAATTATTCCTTCCTTGATGGTTGATGATTACGTGCCGGTTATTTCAAGTGTGAAACCATATACGCCGCTTGAATTGGAAGGCCGTGATATTTACATCCGCGAAGGATGTGTGTCCTGCCACTCGCAGATGATACGCCCTTTTAGAAGTGAAGTGGCGCGTTATGGCGAATATTCAAAATCTGGCGAATATGTTTATGATCACCCATTCCTTTGGGGAAGTAAACGCACCGGGCCTGACTTGCATCGCATTGGCGGAAAATATTCAGACAACTGGCACTTGAACCACATGTACGATCCACAGAGTACTTCCTCGGGCTCCATTATGCCTTCTTATAAATGGTTGATAAATTCAGAATTGGACAAATCAAACACCGAAGCAAAAATGAGAGCTCTGGTTATCCTTGGAGTGCCATATTCAGAAGAGGAAATAGCAAACGCCCAAAAGTGGATGAACGAGCAGGGAACCAAAATTGAGAAGAACCTTTACAGTGACCCCGATTTTGTGAGCTCTTATGAGGCAAGTAAAAAATATGCAGAGGATAACGGCGAAGATTTCACAGAGATGAAAAACCGTGAAATCGTGGCCGTGATTGCTTATTTACAACGACTCGGAACCGATATTAAAGTAGAAAACGCTGAAAACACTTCATCCAAAAACCAATAGTTATGTTGAGATTTATAAAAGGAAACCTCGAAAACATTGATAATGTTCAAATATATCCAATGATTTCACTTTTAATATTCTTCGTCTTTTTTGTGGTACTTTTTTATTGGGTATTCACAGCCAAGAAAGAGCACATTGACGAAGTGAGCAACATTCCGTTGGAGGATGCTACTAACAACCAAAACGAAAATCAGTTATGAAATACCCATTGACAAATTGTAAACTAACCGAAGATGTAAATTGGGGCATTCCATCTTCCTATTTCTCAAATATTATATACAGATGAAAACCACAAACTCATATATAAGGGTCATCGGCTTTATGATCCTCGCCTTTTTTTTAATGGAACTCATCATTGATTCCGGAGAAACGTGGGCAATCGTGAAATATCCAATTATTTGGGCAGTCTTGGGAATGGTGCTTTTCTTCGCCATTGCTTTGGAAATAATTGCCGCAGCACTACAACGTATTCTCTTTTCGGGATTGACCTCTGAAGCAAAAGAAAACTATTTGGCTGCGGAAAAAGCGAGGGAAGAAAACCGTTTTGGTTGGATAAAAAGAAAATACGTAGAAATGCTCGGCGCCAAACCGATGTCTAAAGAAAGCGAAATTGTATTGGATCACAATTATGACGGCATTCGCGAACTGGACAACAAACTTCCGCCATGGTGGACATACCTATTCTATGTTACCATTGTTTTTGGAGTGGCTTATTTTGTATATTATGAGGTATTTGATGGTCCAAGCCAAATTGACGAATACGAAACCGATGTTGCAGAAGCACAGATAGCCATTGCCGAATTCAAGAAAAACAACAAAGATCTTATAGATGCTGAATCCGTTGAACAATTGACAGATCCCGCTGATATTGCTGCTGGAAAAACCATTTTTACAGAGAACTGCGTGGCTTGTCATAAAGATACTGGTGCTGGTGGAATTGGTCCTAACCTTACCGATGACAACTGGATTTTGGGTGGTGGCATAAAAAATGTTTTTCACACTGTTAGTGAAGGTGGCCGTGCCGGAAAAGGGATGATTGCTTGGAAATCCGATTTGAAACCTAGCGAAATTGCACAAGTGGCGAGTTATGTTTTGAGCCTTCACGGAACAAACCCTCCAGATGCAAAACCACCTGAAGGAGATATTTGGACCGACGGAAACACTCCGGTTGATGTAAATGCGAAAATGGTTGATTCTACACAGACAAATGTTGAAACCACAAATGCTGCTGTTACTGACAGCATAAAACCAGGGAATTAATAATATTCAATATTCAATATTCAATATTTAATTTCAATAACGATCTTAAGACATAAGTCTATAAATATAATGCTTGCCTGCCAGTGGCAGGTCTAAAATCTAAAATCTAAATTGGATACTCCAGAAAATGAAAGGTTCCGCGACAGTATAGGAACTATAAATGAAGAAGGCAAAAGAGCTTGGGTCTATCCCAAGAAACCCTCGGGCCGATTGTACCAGTACCGCAAATATGTGAGTTATATTCTGCTTGCGTTTTTGTTTGCCGCACCTTTTGTGAAAATAAATGGCAATCAGTTTTTGTTGTTTAATGTGTTAGAGCGGCGGTTCAATATTTTTGGATTTCCTTTTTGGCCACAGGATTTTTACCTGTTTGTGATAATGATGATAATTGGCGTGGTTTTCATCATCTTTTTTACTGCTGCCTTTGGAAGAATTTTTTGTGGGTGGATCTGTCCGCAGACCATTTTTATGGAAATGGTTTTCCGAAGAATAGAATACTGGATAGATGGTGATCGGGGCGCACAGATACGGTTGGCCAAACAGGAATGGAATGCTGAAAAAATAAAGAAACGCGTCCTGAAATGGATCATATTCTTTTTCATTTCATTTTTGATTGCGAATATATTTCTCGCCTATTTCATTGGTAGCGATAGGTTGATTCAATACGTTTTTGAAGGACCTTCGGAACATATCAGCACGCTTATTTCATTGTTTATTTTTACAGGAGTTTTCTATTTCATTTTTGCGTGGTTCCGCGAACAGGTCTGTATTATAGCCTGCCCTTATGGAAGGTTGCAGAGTGTTTTGCTCGACAACAAATCCATCGTGGTGGCTTATGACCATAAACGTGGCGAAAAGGAAGTTGGGAGAGCCAAATTCAAGAAAAATGAAGACCGCGAGGCTTCCGGAAAAGGCGATTGCATTGATTGTTTTCAATGTGTAAACGTTTGTCCAACTGGAATAGACATTCGCAACGGAACCCAATTGGAATGTGTGAATTGCACAGCCTGTATTGATGAGTGCGACAGTATTATGGAAGCCGTGAACCTTCCGAAAGGATTGATCCGCTACGCCAGTGAAGAGAATATTGAGAAGAAAGCACCTTTCAAATTCACGCCACGACTGAAAGGTTACACAGCCGTTTTGGTTATTTTAATTGGTGTGCTTTCTGGGCTTTTATTTTTAAGAAGCGATGTGGAAGCAAACATTCTTCGTTTGCCGGGACAGCTTTATGAACACAAGGCAGATAACATTATCAGCAATGTTTTTACCTATAAATTATTGAATAAAACCACGAAGAATATTGAGAATATTCACTTTAAACTGAAATCTCCCAAGGGAACAATCCACACCGTAAAACAAGGAGAGATTGTGGTTCCAGCGCAAGATTTGGCAGAAGGAACTCTCTTTATCGAAATAAACAATGCTGCCCTCAGTGGTGATAAAAACAGGGCGGTCATTGAAGTTTACAGCGGTGATGATTTAATTGAAACCACGAGCGTTACCTTTTTGGGACCGCGGAGTTATAAATAGCTTGGTGCTGGGAGGCAGATGCTGGATAGTGGAAAATAAACAATAAAAATAAAAAATAAATAAAAATACGATGAAAATAAACTGGGGTTGGAGTTTGGTGATTGTGATGGTGCTTTTTATTGCGTTCATTATGTATTTCGTGATTAAAATTAGTACCGACAAAAAGTATGATTATGATTTGGTGACAGAAGAATACTATAAAAAGGAAATGGTGTACCAAAAAGAAATTGATGCAGAAGAAAATTCCCATTCTTTAGAAGGAAGCATTTCAGGTGAAAAGACGCCTGAAGGTTGGATGCTCACTTTTCCAAAAAATATTGATTACTCAAAAATTGAAGGTACGGTACTCCTTTACAGGCCATCCAACAAAAAATTGGATTTTGAATTGCCTTTGAAACTCTCAAATCCAAATTTGCTCATCCCGGACGAACGTTTGGTGGCTGGCCGTTGGAACACTATTGTTCGATGGAAGTATAAGGGGGAGGATTATTTGTATAAAGAGGAAATTACATATTAGAAATCGAAATCGAAATCGAAATTGAACATTGAACATTGAAAATTGAACATTGAAAATTGAATGCTGTACACCGCTCTCATATTCGGATTACTTGGAAGCTTCCACTGCGTGGGAATGTGTGGGCCTATTGCGTTTTTGCTGCCAGTTGACAGAAGCAATAATCTAAAAAAAGTGGGACAGATTTTTCTGTATCATTTCGGGAGGATTTTAGCATATAGTATACTCGGATTGGTTTTTGGATTGGTCGGTAAAAGTTTAAACCTGTTCGGTTTTCAGCAGCAGCTTTCAATAATTATTGGAGTTTTGATGTTGTTGGTCATTTTTCTTCCAAATAAAACTTTCAATAAATACAATTTTTCAAAACCATTATATAAAGTGATTTCAAAAGTGAAATCTGCCTTGGGAAAGGAACTCAAAAAGAAAACTCCCGATACGTTTTTAACCATTGGATTTTTAAACGGCTTTCTTCCGTGCGGCTTGGTTTATATGGCCGTGTTTGGCGCTATTGCTTCGGGCAACGCTTTGCAGGGAAGTTTGTATATGGCATTATTTGGATTGGGTACCATTCCGTTGATGACTTCAGCCATTTATCTCGGCAATTTTTTAAATGGGCAAGTGCGGCAAAGAATTCGTCGTGCCATTCCAGTGCTTGTAGTAATCATTGGCTGCCTTTTTATTGTTCGTGGTTTAGGTTTGGGAATTCCTTATTTATCACCAAAACCGATGACGGAAACCGTCGACGCAAATTATAACTGCCAAACAATGGTTTCAGAAAATAAAACAATCAATAACCATTAAAATATTTAGACTATGACAAATACAATTTTACCACTCGCAAATTGGGGTATGGGAACCGCAATCATAATTTTCTTTGCAGTATTGTGTATTGCTATGACTGCCATAGTGCTTAGCTTTGTTTTTGGCGGAAAAAAGAAGGAAGATGAAGAAGCGACATCATCCAAAAAGGATACTCTTTAAAACATTTTAGTTATGAAAACCTTAGATTCAATTCCCTTATATAATTTTGATGGTGCAGTTATAACCACTATAATTTCTATCGTCGTGTGTTTTGCTATTATCGGCAGCCTATTTTTTTATGTGAAGCGAAGCAAAAAGCGAAAAAATATGGTGCATAATCGAAAAAAACCTAACGATAATCCAGAGAAAAACGGTAATCTTTAGTTGGTATAGGGTAGTTTTTAGACTTTAGATGCTAGGCATTAAATAAGAGAAATGAGGCTTCAAAGTTCTCCAATCATTGGTCTATATTCTCTGCTCTTTATTCTTTTTTGTAGCAGAAATTACTTCGCCAAATCAATAATAGCCTGTACTGTTTCTTTATTGTCCACGCCAAGGCCTTCCTGTTGGTGGGCAAGTTCGCCCCCTTGGTTAAAAACGCTGATGATGTTTGAATGCGAAAAATCCATAGGCGAAATCTGTTTGTAGTTTACGGCCAAAACGGCTGCGAATTCACGGGTATCATCTTCCGTTCCTCGAAGGAAAAGCCATTTGTCATCTTCCATTTTGTTTTCTTTAGCAAAGGCGGTCAAGCGTTCGGGCGTATCGGTTTTGGGATCGATGCTGACGAAGACGTATTGCACGGCGTCTTTTTTGTCTTCGGGAATTTGTTTTTCAATATTGCGCATATCCGCTACCAAACGTGGGCAGGCGGCTTGGCAGGAAGTGTAAATCATAACCATTACAACCACTTTCCCCTGAAGCTCCTTAAGTTCAATTTCATTGCCGTCCTGGGTGGTCCAATGGGAGGGAAGATTGTAGATGGACATATCTGAAATTTTCTTGTTTTCCGTATTTTCCACGGTATTTTCAGCAACTGCTTCTGTATCTTTTTTTGAGGAATCATTACAGGATATTGCAACCAATGAAAGTGTAATTAAAATATATTTGAAGTTTTTCATAACAATGATTTTTAGTTTTCTAAATCCTTAGCACATCTAAACCCCAAATTTTGGGAAGAATAGCGCGCTTTCATACTTCCGCGGAATGCATAGCGCATAAATGCGGCATAATTCATTAAATCGGAAGCGCCGATGGCGGCACTTCCACAGAAAAGATTGGAATCTTTATCTACATCTTTTCGCGATTCCCCAGAAATTAGAACGCTGTTAAAATCCTGTGTCCATTCCCACACCAAACCGTGAAGGTCATAAATGCCCCAATAATTCTTGAATGTTTGCCCAATTGGGTTATTGAAGGTTTTGGGAGTTTCGTACCAGCCTAAAATGTATTGATTGTACGATTCTACTTTTCTCGCATCCGGTACTTTTTCATTCGCCATTGCGGCAAATTCCCATTCGTCCATTTTTGGCAAACGTTTGCCTTGGCATTCGCAGAATTTTTTTGCGGCGAACCAAGAAACGTTTGTTGCAGGGGCATTTGGAAGACCACTGAAACTTTCATCGTTTTTCCACTTAGTCAAATAACTTTTATCGGCAAACAAACTTATAATTTTGCTTTTTTTCCACTGCGGATTTTCTTTCACAAATTCCAGAAATTCCTCATTGGTTACCGGATAAACATCCATCATAAATGGTTCCACCTTAACGGTTTTATTGGCTGCACCGTACAATGGAAGATAAGCGCCGCCCTTTACTATGGCCATTTTATTATTTTGGGCTGTGACCTCACAAAACAATAAAGAAAAGATTAAGAAAAGGGCGGTGCTATAAAATTTCAATTTTTACAATATTACTCTTGGTTTCTGACAGCTTCCACCATTTCTGGGGTGACTTCTTTTTTGGAGTTGCCCCAACTGTTATAAACGTAAGTAAGCACATTTGACACTTCTTCGTCACTAAGTGCTTGGGCTGTCATTACACTGTTGTATTTTTTTCCGTTTACAGTTATTTCTCCAGTTTTACCGTGTAAAACGATATCGATAGCGCGATTTACATCGGCATTTAAGTAATCAGATTTTGCCAAGGGAGGGAAGGCGTTAGGAATTCCTTGTCCGTTGGCTTGGTGACAGGCAACGCAAGTAGCCATAAATTTATCTTTACCAAATTTCATTTTTTCCTCAAAACTCAAAGCTTTCACTTCTTCTTTTGGCTGCTTATTTTTCCCGTTAGGCATAGATTGAATTACACCACCTTCGGGAAGATATATACCATCGCGAATTTCTCCAGAATAGATTACTTTGTTTTCTTCGCCCTCTACTTTTAGCATGGCCAGAGCACCTTTGTTGAAGGCTCTGAAAATTGAGTGATCAACAAGTATAAAAGTTCCTGGAACGTCCACGCGGAATTCCACAATCGCAGCGCCTCCGGCAGGGATCATGGTAGTCTGGACATTTTCGTTTATCAGATCGCCACCCTCAACATGAACTTTGTCAAAAATTTCTCCAATTACGTGGAAGGATGAAACAAGACCAGGTCCACCATTACCTACAAAGAGGCGAATCTTTTCGCCCACTTTTGCAGTAAGTGCATTATCGCCGGTCATGGCGCCAACGTGACCGTTGAAAACCACATAGTCTGGATTTTCGTTAATTGCTTTTTGCATATCAAACGCTTGCAGGCCCCTTGCGCCATACTTGCCTTCAGTATAGAATTCACCTTGCATAATGTAATATTCCTTATCAACTAGAGGTAATCCTCCTTCAGGCTCTACCAAAATAAGACCGTACATTCCGTTGGCAATGTGCATCCCTACTGGCGCGGTAGCACAGTGATAAACATAAAGTCCAGGGTTAAGCACTTTAAAAGAGAATACCT
>DAIMFZ010000004.1:0-32635 GCA_036724225.1 Aequorivita sp. | reverse complement strand
CCTGTAGCTTTGAGCTAACGGTAACTACAACAATTGGCGTAGGCGAAAATGACCAAGATCTTGGAACGATAACATTGTATCCTGTTCCTACCAAAAATGTACTGAACATCAGTAACCCGCAGCATATTGATCTTGAAAGAATGGAGATTTATGACCTAAGGGGCAGGCTGGTTCAGATCGCGGACCTTCGTGGAATGGGTACTGTGAAACCAATAGAGGTGCAACAACTTGCAGCTGCATCTTATTATGTTAAGATTATTGGTAAAGAAGGCCAGATCACCAAACGCTTATTAAAAGAATAGTTTTTCATAATTGTTGATTATTAAAGCCCTCCCTTTAGTTTGGAGGGCTTTTTTTATTAAGTGATTTCTAGTTCTTGGCAAATAACGAAATGCCAAAACCCAAAAGTAGTTGTAGTTGTTAAATCTTTGTATTAAAGAAAAGAAGAAATTATTTGAGGTCCTTTTTCACCAATAGATAAAAATCATTGTCCAACGGAAGGTATCCCTGAT
The DNA here is from genome assembly GCA_036724225.1 of Aequorivita sp. Taxonomy (GTDB): domain Bacteria; phylum Bacteroidota; class Bacteroidia; order Flavobacteriales; family Flavobacteriaceae; genus Aequorivita. The sequence continues at coordinate 32,123 of DAIMFZ010000004.1, read as the reverse complement.
CGTACAAGTAATAATAAGTGGACCCAGATTTTGTTGTGTAAATACTGGTAAAATATTCGAAGCTGAAGCCCAATCGCAGCAGCCTATCCTTGGTGGTTTTGGTTTTGTCCTCAGTGTTCAGTTTTTCGAGAATGCGATAATTTTTTCGAAGGCGGTTATTAATATTCCTAACCAAGTTTTTATTGTCCTTATTGAGTAAATTGTTATGCGCATTCCGGCAGGCATCGCTACAGAATTTCTTGTCAGCGCGCCCAACCAATTTATCGCCACATTCGGGACAGGTCCTTTCCATATTTTAAAGATAGGACTTTTGAAAAATAAGCGCCAAATTTCAAACAGCAAATTCCAAATAAATCTCAAAAAAAATAAATCTCAAATTCCAAAAAGTAGCTTTCTTGAAATTTATTTGGGATTTGATTCTTGGGATTTGGATTTTTCTTTGAAATTAAACCTATAAATAGCTTCAAATTTCAAAAAGACACCGCCATTCAATGAAGGGTTCAATTGTGTGCGTTCATCTCCAAAACTAAAGGCGGAAACACCCAAATCAATTTTTTCGCCTTCGGCGTACATTTCATAATTGTTGCTGGAATACCCTACTTTCGCACGAAGCAAAACACTTTCTTCCAAAGCATTAAATTGTAAATAACCCGCAAATTCCAACGAGCTGAGGTCTGCATATAAAGTAGGTAGGTTTTTATAATGCACGTTATAGCTACGCCCAATTCCGAAGTAATCAATGCCAAGAGTTGTAATTCCCAATTTGTAGTTTACATCTGCCGAAATGGGCAAACTCATATCCATCTCAAAGCGCTTGTTTGGGCTTAAGTAGTACCAACCCAAAATGGGCGTTGTAAAAAGTCCGAAAGCTTCCTGAGTAGCGTAAATTCCAAAACGGTATTTGAGGTTTTCGTTCTTTTTCAATTTCAATAGTGCAAAACCGCCAAAATAAAAATCATCGTCTGAAATATTTTTATAATCCGAAGCAATCTTTGGCAACAAAACAATAGTTGTGCTCCATTTTTCAGACCAGGTTGAAGCCAATCCCAATTTTAAATTTGTGCTGTAAAGACTGGTATATTCCGCATTTGGGAAAAGCTGAAGATTATTACTGCTGAAATCTGCCCCAGTTATCAGGGCGTGATTTTTATTGATAACCACTGGAAATGTAAACCCTACTTCAAAGGATTTTACGTTCGTATCGTTGTTAACAGCCTCAAAATTATTGTTGAAGGTTTGCCCGTAGCCAATCCTGAAAATATCTACATATTCCTGTGCGGAACTAAAAAGAGGAAGGAGAAAAAAAAGAAGTAGCAGTTTTTTCAAATTGGTCAATAGTAGTTAGTTAGAATTTTTATTCAAATGTAAACCAAGCTTCCACTTTATCATTGGCAATTTCGTTTGGATGAAAATATTCGTTGTTTTTGGAATTGTATTTGTATTCTTTTCCCCATTTCGAAAAATTTTCTGCCAGTTGTTTTATAGAATCACAGACATATTCAATTTCCTCATTTGTAGTTGTGGGATGGATGGACATTCGTATCCAGCCTGGTTTATGGGTAAGATCGCCGTGATCGATTTCACAAGTAACCCTATTTGAGGTTTCCTGATCTACGTGAAGCAAGTAATGGCCGTAAGTTCCAGCACAGGAACATCCACCCCGGGTCTGTATTCCGAAACGGTCGTTGAGTAATTTTACGCCCAGATTGAAATGTAAATCGTCAATATAAAAACTAATCACGGCCAGTCTATCTGTTGTGTTTGGAGCTAAAATTTTAAGATTCGGAATATGAGTTAGTTTTTCGAAAACAATCTCCAAAAGTTCGTGTTCACGCTTCAAAATATTATCAATCCCCATCTTTTCCTTTAACCGAATGGATAGCGCTGTGCGGATGGCCTGCAGAAAACCAGGTGTTCCACCGTCTTCACGGGTTTCAATATCGTCAATGTATTTGTGGTTTCCCCAGGGATTGGTCCACGAAACAGTACCGCCGCCAGGATTGTCAGGTATTGTATTTTTATAAAGATTATTGTTGAAAATAAGCACGCCACTGGAGCCAGGGCCACCCAAAAATTTATGGGGGGAAAAGAAAATTGCGTCCAATTGAGCACCTTCTTCTTCGGGGTGCATATTTATTGAAACATAAGGAGCCGAACAGGCAAAATCCACAAAACACAGCCCACCATTTTGGTGCATCAGTTTTGCTATCTCGTGATAGGGAGTTTGAATTCCCGTTACGTTGGAGCAACCTGTAACCGCTGCAATCTTTATGGGATGGTCTTTATATTTTTCAACAATCTTGGCGAAGGTTTCCATACAGACCAAAACATCATCGTTGGGCGGTATAACCACAACATCAGCTATGGTTTCGAGCCATGAGGTTTGGTTGCTATGGTGCTCCATATGAGTTACAAAAACCACCGGTCTGATTTTATCGGGAATTTTAGTATACTGTTTTATATTTTCTGGAATTTTCAGCCCTAAGATTCGCTGGAACTTGTTGATGGCTCCGGTCATACCACTTCCGGTAGTAATAAGGACATCGTGATCGTTTGCGTTTACGTGTTTTTTTATGATTTTTCGGGCTTCGTGGTAAGCTTTGGTCATCGCCGTTCCCGTTACGGAAGTTTCGGTGTGGGTATTCGCCACAAATGGTCCGAAATCCTTCAACATTTTTTCTTCGATGGGAGCATACAAACGGCCGCTCGCAGTCCAATCTGTATAAATTATTTTTCTTCTTCCGAAGGGAGAATCGAAATCTTGATCAATACCAACGATGTTCTTGCGGAAAGGTTCAAAATACTTTTCCAGTGTATTAGTTTTTATTTTTTCTTCCGAAGAAACCATCGTTTGTGTTTTAAAAATTACTTAAAATTAATCAATGTTGCTCAAAAAGAACAGATTAAACTCTTATTTTTTGAAAGTTCCAATTCCTTTTTGAAGCCAAGCGTAATAATCTTCAATATCGGGTGTGTAACCAACGGGATCAATGAGATTTTCTTCATCATGACCCATCAAAACATAGAATGGTTGTGCGTTTGCCTTGTATTTAAGAATTTGGAACTCACTCCATTTTTGACCGATGTAGCGCAGTTTCTTTCCAGAGATTTCAGAAGTAACCACTTCGCCTTTGGGAAGTGGCCGCTTGTCATCCACATAAAGTGAAATAAGCACCACATCTTCGTGCAGCAGTTTCAATATTTTTGGCTCGCTCCAAACGCGTTCCTCCATTTTTCGGCAATTTACGCAAGCATAGCCCGTGAAATCTATCAAAACTGGTTTGCCAACTTTTTTGGCATGGGCTAAACCGGTGTCGTAATCATCAAAAGAAAGAATGTCCTGTGGACCCAAATGTGATCCTTCGGGGAATTCCTGTTTCGAGGAAACGCTACTGCCATCGCTTAACTTGGTATAACCCACCCCATAGGATGACTCACTGTACTGCATGGGTGGCGGGAATCCGCTTATCAATTTTAAAGGCGCGCCCCAAAGACCGGGAATCAAATAAATGGTAAATGCCAAAACTATAAGACCAAGGCTCAACCTTCCCACTGAAATATGGGTTACAGGCGAATCGTGTGGTAACTGTATTTTTCCGAAGAGATATAATGCCAACACTCCAAAAACCGCGATCCAAATAGCGAGGAAAACTTCTCTTTCAAGCCAATGGAGTTGAAGTACGAGATCTGCATTCGATAAAAATTTGAAGGCCAATGCCAATTCCAAAAAGCCTAAAAATACCTTTACGGTGTTAAGCCATCCGCCAGATTTTGGCAGGGAATTCATCCATCCAGGGAAAGCTGCAAACAGTGCAAACGGCAATGCCAACGCCAATGAAAAACCAAACATCCCTACAAAAGGTGCAATGCCTCCTTTGGAAGCTGCTTCAACCAAAAGCGTTCCCACAATCGGGCCTGTGCACGAGAAAGAAACAATTGCCAAAGCCAAAGCCATAAAGAAAATACCTATCAATCCGCCGCGATCGGCTTGTTTGTCAACTTTGTTTGCCCAGGAATTTGGCAGCATAATTTCAAAAGCTCCCAAAAACGAAAATGCGAATATCACCAAAAGCAGAAAAAAGCCCACATTAAACCAAACATTGGTGGAAAGCGCATTAAGTGCATCCGCACCGAAGAACCAAGTAACTACAGCTCCGAGGAAAACGTAGATTAAAATAATGGCAATCCCATAAATAATTGCGTTTTTAATACCCGCAGCACGAGTCTTGCTTTGTTTAGTAAAAAAGCTAACGGTCATCGGAATCATTGGGAAAACGCAAGGGGTTAGCAAAGCGGTAAACCCGAAAAGAAATGCTACTAAAAAGATGGTCCAAAGTCCTTTTTTCTCGTGTTTTTTATTTTGTTCCACCGCAGAAAGCGATTTTTCTGAGGAAGCTTGGAGGGTGTCTTTTACAACTTCCATTTTTACGCTATCTGCTACTATAACTTCTTCAATATTTTCAGTTGCAGCGTCTGAAGTTTCTGTATTGTCACTGTTTCCGGGGGTTACCGCTGTTTCAGCATTTTTTTCGGGAGCGGGAATTTTAAATACTAAGTCGATGTAACTCGGAGGTAAACACCGTGTATCATCACAGACCATAAATTCCACTTCACCTTTGACGGTGGTGCCTTTGTCGCCCGTTAATTTTATGCGTTGAGTAAAAGTCGCAGTGTTTTCAAAAAAGGTAATCACCATATCGAACACAGGATCGTGGACGGTATGGCCTTTACTTTCTTTTGCTTTTCCCACTAATTTGTACGCACTGTTTTCTTCAAAAGTGAGGTTCGTCGGTAGTGGTCCATTGTCTGGAACAACTTGTGAATACAGGTGCCATTTGTCTTCGATAGTGGCTTTTGAAATTAAATCGTATTCAGTTTCCGATATTTTTTTAATGCTCGTTGACCATTTTACGGGATCGAGAATCTGCGATTGTATGGAAGTCAATGAAGCTAAGGCGAGGAGGAGAAATAGGTATATTTTTTTCATCTTAATTTAATAATTGATAAAATAGGAAGATGTAATGCCTTTGTGGTTTATCATGGATTTATTTGTTAATTGTTAAAGGGCATTTCATTAATGAATAGAATTATATAAATCCTTAAAGCACATCAAATTTGAGGGAAAAAATGCAGTATTCAAAATCATGATGCTGTTTTGGGAAAAAACCCATAAAAAAATCGAGTACAAATATAGAGATACTCTGAGATTATGTTGGTGAAATAGAACGGAAAAACAAGAGTTTTCAAAATAAATTTATTATCGTCCTGTGGTCAAAAATGAAATTGAACACTATTTTGTTTTATGTAAAAACATAATAAACAACGCATTTGGATGTTACTATGTTAAATGGTGCTATATTCGCCGAAAATTTAAAAAAATATTATTATGAAAATATCAAAATTGATTTTCCTTTTTATGCTTGCAGTTGCAACAGTAGGTTGTAACAAAGATGATGACAATGGCCCTGAACCATACGTGCTTTCTAATGCCAACCTTGCGGGTAGCTATAAGACAACTTTGTTAAAAGGGCACATAGAACAAACCTTTAATGTCAACGGTTCTGATGTTCAATCAATAACCGATATTGTAGGAGATACTTTTCAATTGACAACGGTTTTCGCAGTAGATGGAACTTATACTACTTCTGGCCAATACCGTACTGTAACTACTGTTACCACAGCCAATAATCCGCCTGAAATTACCACGGAAATAATTTTAGTAGACGATTCTGGAACCTATGTGTTAAATACCACAACCAAAAAGATTACGATAACTGTAGATGGAGATTCAGACACATTTGATGTTGCTCTTTTCAACGAAACAAAGCTTAATCTTTTCCAAGAATCCTCAGATCCTATTGGCGGCGTACCGACTACTGCAACTTTCAATATAAATTTTGAGAGAAAGTAAGAAATAACAAATGATTTTGAAATTAAGCGCCACCAAATTTTTGGTGGCGCTTTTTTAAATATATAAGTTGACTACACCCTTAAATGTATCACTTTTATTTCTCCAAAAAACCTTACTTTTGCACACTTTATTGCAACACCCATTTTATGAACACAAAATTTAAAGAATACAAAGGGCTAAACCTCCCTAAACTGGCGGAAGAAGTACTCAATTTTTGGAAAGACGAGAAGATTTTCGAGAAGAGTATTTCCATTCGCGAAGGGGCAGAGCCGTTTGTGTTTTTTGAAGGGCCGCCGTCTGCCAATGGTTTACCGGGGATTCATCACGTTATGGCGCGCGCCATCAAGGATATTTTCTGTCGCTACAAAACCCAAAAAGGTTTTAAAGTTGACCGAAAAGCGGGTTGGGATACGCACGGCTTGCCGATTGAGTTAGGTGTTGAAAAGGAACTTGGCATTACAAAGGAAGACATTGGCAAAAAGATTTCGGTGGAAGAGTACAACACTGCTTGCAAAAAGGCCGTGATGCGTTACACTGATATATGGAACAAAGTGACCGAAAGCTATGGCTATTGGGTAGATATGAGCGATCCGTACATTACCTATGAGCCAAAATATATGGAAACCGTTTGGTGGTTGCTGAAGGAAATTTACAATAAAAACTTACTTTATAAAGGCTACAGTGTCCAACCGTATTCCCCAAAAGCGGGAACGGGGTTGAGCTCGCACGAACTGAACCAACCCGGAACGTATCAAGATATTACCGATACAACGGTAGTGGCCCAATTTAAGGCGATGGCCGAAACTTTACCAGATTTCCTGGCGGAAGAATCAAACAATATATGGTTTCTTGCCTGGACCACTACACCTTGGACACTTCCCAGCAACACCGCTTTAACCGTGGGTGCAAAGATTGATTATGTACTGGTGAAAACGTTCAATCAATACACTTTCCAACCAATAAACGTGGTTTTGGCGAAGAATTTAGTGGCGGACCAATTCGCTAAAAATTACGAAGAAAAACCCAACGAAGAAATCCTTGAAGCATACATACAGGGCGATAAAATGATTCCCTATTTTATTGCAAAGGAATTTAAAGGCGCAGACCTGCTGGGAATCCGTTACGAACAGTTGCTGGATTACGCCAAACCGCACGACAATCCTGAAAATGCTTTCAGAATAATAGCAGGCGATTTTGTGACCACAGAAGATGGAACTGGAATAGTACACACCGCCCCAACCTTTGGTGCCGATGATGCCAAAGTTGCAAAAGAAGCCGTTCCGGAAGTGCCGCCGTTGTTGGTGAAAGACGAAAACGGCAATCTCGTTCCCCTTGTGGATTTGCAAGGAAAGTTTCGCCCTGAGATGAAGGAGTTTGCTGGCAAATACGTTAAAAACGAGTATTATGACGATGCCGATGTTCCCGAAAAATCTGTGGATGTGGAACTTGCCATAAAACTAAAGACTGAAAACAAAGCCTTCAAAGTTGAAAGATACGTTCACAGCTACCCAAATTGCTGGCGTACCGATAAACCCATTTTGTACTATCCGCTGGATTCCTGGTTTATAAAAGTGACCGATTTCCGTGATAGAATGTTCGAATTGAACAAGGAAATAAACTGGAAGCCCAAAGCCACCGGCGAAGGCCGATTTGGCAATTGGCTTGCCAACGCCAATGATTGGAACCTTTCGCGTTCGCGCTATTGGGGAATACCATTGCCAATTTGGAGAACTGAGGATAGAAAAGAAGAAATCATTATCGGTTCTATTGAAGAACTGAAAGCTGAAATGCAGAAAGCTGTTACCGCTGGTTTGATGAAGAATGATATTTTTGAAAGTTTCAAACCCGGTGATTTTTCCAAAGAAAACTATGCGAAAGTTGATCTTCACAAAAACATAGTTGACGAAATAACGCTCGTTTCGGCAAGCGGAAAACCGATGAAGCGCGAAACCGATTTGATAGACGTTTGGTTTGACAGCGGAAGTATGCCGTATGCACAATGGCACTATCCTTTCGAAAACAAGGAGAAGGTTGAAAAAACTTGGCGCAAAGCAGATTTTATAGCCGAAGGTGTGGACCAAACCCGTGGTTGGTTTTACACATTACATGCCATTGCAACCATGATTTTTGACGATGTAGCCTACAGAAACGTAGTTTCAAACGGCCTTGTATTGGACAAAAACGGTCAAAAGATGAGCAAACGTTTGGGCAATGCTGTGGATCCTTTTGAAACCTTGGATGTTTACGGACCTGACGCTACACGTTGGTATATGATTAGCAACGCCAACCCTTGGGACAACTTAAAATTTGACCAAGACGGAATTTCCGAAGTGCGCAATAAATTCTTCGGAACCTTGTACAATACGTATGGTTTTTTCAGTTTGTACGCCAATCTCGATAAATTTGAGTATCTTGAGGAAGACCTTCCACTAGAAAAACGCTCCGAGATAGATCGTTGGATACTTTCGGAATTGCACACACTTATTCAAAAAGTGGATGAGTATTATGCAGATTACGAACCGACAAAGGCAGCGCGCGCCATTTCAGAATTTGTTCAGGAAAACTTGAGCAACTGGTTTGTTCGCCTAAGCCGAAGAAGGTATTGGAAAGGCAGTTATAGCGACGATAAGATTTCGGCATACCAAACACTTTACACTTGTTTGGAAACTGTAGCAAAATTGGGCGCTCCCGTAGCTCCGTTCTTTATGGACAGGCTTTATAAGGATTTGACCGCTGGAACTTCAAAAAAAGAAATGCAATCCGTTCATTTAACAGATTTTCCAATAGCGGATGCCTCGTTCATTGATAAAAAACTGGAGCACAAGATGCAAAAGGCACAGACAATATCATCTTTGGTACTTTCGTTACGACAAAGAGAGAAAATAAAAGTGCGCCAACCGCTTCAAAAAATAATGATTCCAGTTTTGGATGCTTCTGAAAAAGAAGAAATCCTCGCAGTTTCAGATTTAATTAAAAGCGAAGTGAATGTAAAAGAGATAGAACTGATTGATGAAGGTTCGGGAATGTTGGTAAAACAGATAAAACCCGATTTCAAAGCCCTCGGCCCAAGGTTTGGACAGGATATGAAAGCAGTGGCAGCGGCCATTTCGAGCTTCGATCAGAAACAAATTGCAACATTGGAAAAAGATGGGAAAATATCATTTTCCATTAACAAAAAAAATACTACATTGGCGCTCGCTGACGTAATCATAAGTTCCCAGGATATTGAGGGCTGGTTGGTTGCAAATGCAGACGGAGTTACCGTGGCACTGGATGTTACAATAACACCCGATTTGAAAAATGAAGGTATTGCCCGGGAACTGGTAAACAGAGTCCAAAACCTCCGGAAAGACAGCGGTTTTGAAGTAACAGACCGGATTGAGGTAACACTTCAAGACAACGAGAAACTAAAGGCGGCGGTAGCTCAAAACCTAGAGTATATAAAAGAAGAAACATTAACAGAGGTTTTGCAATTTCAACCACAAATAACGAACGGAACCGAAATTGCATTTGACGATATAGAAACACAAATAAGTATTAAAAAACAGAAAAAATGACAGAGACAGAAAAAACCAGATATTCAGATGCCGAGCTGGAAGAATTTAGAACACTTTTAAACGATAAAATAAAAAAGGCAACTGAACAATTGGAGTTGATCCAAAGTTCCTATAAAAACGACAGCAACAACGGCACTGACGATACATCGCCAACTTTTAAAGCTTTTGATGAAGGTAGTGAAGTGATGAGCAAAGAAGCAAATTCGCAGCTTGCCATTCGCCAAGAGAAGTTTATCCGCGATCTTAAGAACGCATTGGTTCGTATTGAAAACAAAACCTACGGCATTTGCCGCGTTACTGGAAAACTCATAAACAAAGAGCGTTTAAAACTCGTTCCGCACGCCACTTTGAGTATTGAGGCGAAAAATTTACAAAAGTAATCCCATCCCCAGCCCTTCCCAAAGGAAAGGGAGTAGAGTGGAGAATTTATAGAGCCCTGTAATCTTGCGGGGCTTTTTCATTGAAAAAAATTCTTTGTGCCCTTTGTGAAATTCTTTGCGACCTTTGTGGTTAAACAATGCGACAAATATTCTTCATAATTGCTACAATCTTCATCGGAATCAATTCCATAATGGCCCAAAAAACCATTCAAAAGGAATTTTATTCGGAAGACATTCATTTTCTTTCCATCGAGGACGATGCTATTTTTAAAATTGAAATCCATTCTTCCGAAGAAACAGGTATTAAGATTACTTTGCACGTTTCCGGTGAACATTCCGAAAATGTAATTATTGAAGAAAAAATTTCCGAGGGAAACCTTTCATTAAACACGGGATTCACACCTTTTTTTACGTTGGAAAACGACAAACTGGCTGCGCATAAAGTGATGGCGGTGGAAATGCAAATAACCCTTCCGAAGTCAATGGCTATTGAAATCAAATCGAAATTAGCATCGGTTTATATCAATGGAACTTTTGAAAATCTCAGTATTTCTTTGGAAAATGGCAGTTGTGTTCTTAGTGATTTTTCGGGAAACGCCCATTTAAAAACAGTTGTTGGAAATATCACTGTCCTTGCCAAAAAAGATGTTTCGGCACAAGCAAACTCAAAGAAAGGGACCGTTGATAACAAACTTCCCGATCACAGAAAATTTTTAGTTGTTGCAGAAAGTATCAATGGCAGTATTTCGCTCTCACAAACCGAATAATATTGCTATTTTTGCCTTCGCATTCCGTAGCCTTGGTGAAGGAATGCCCTCGTTCTCCGAAACTTTTCAGCCTTCGTAGCCGTGCTACTACGGCGAAGGAGGCTAGCGAAGGAGAGCCTTCGATAGGCGAACCCTTTTATTAAATGAATTAAAGAGATCCCCGCCGAAATACGCGGAATATTATGACCCTAAAAAAAGCGACATTTATCATTATCCTGATCCTATTGATCGATCAGATTTCAAAGTTTTATATTAAAACACATTTCTTTTTAGGCGAAGAAATCCGCGTTTTTGATTGGTTCCGAATCCTTTTTGTCGAAAACGAAGGCATGGCTTGGGGTGCAAAAATCCCTGGGGAATACGGCAAACTTATTTTAACGCTTTTCAGGATTGTTGCCATAGGCGGGATTGGCTATTGGCTTTGGGATTCCGTTCGAAAAAACGCAGCGCGCATTTTGATTTTCTGCATCGCCCTGATTTTTGCGGGAGCTTTGGGTAATATATTAGATTCCGTTTTTTATGGAATTATTTTCAATGACAGCCACCATCAAGTAGCCACCTTGTTTCCAGAAACTGGTGGTTATGGAACGCTGTTTCACGGAAAAGTGGTGGATATGCTTTACTTTCCGCTGTACGGTGGTACCTTGCCGGAATGGTTTCCTTTTTGGGGAGGAACGTATTTCACTTTCTTTGACCCCGTTTTCAATATTGCCGATTCTTCTATAAGTGTTGGGGTGATTTTACTGCTTCTTTTCAACAAAAAAGCATTTCCGAAGAAAGAAGTTTCAGAACAATAATCTTCATCCTGTTGGCGCAAGCAAATTAAAAGGGTAAAAAGGCAAATTTCGCAGTATCCAATAAAGGATTGCGAACCCGAAATACCCAAAAATAAAAAGCTTGCTGTAAAAAAGCATAAACCTATAGCTCGTGCCAAAGATCCAATTGGCAGCTGTAATTCCCAAACCGAAAATTAAAATGGGCAAGGTTAAAACCATCAACGGATTGAATCTAAAAGCTCCAATTAAATCTCCGTGAAGCAATAAATGAATTGCCCGTTGCGAGCCACAACCTGGGCAGTATAGACCTGTAATGTAATGAAATGGGCAGGGAATAAATATGGTTGTGGAAGGGTTGAAAAAATAATAAACAAAAATGAAGCCCCCAAGCAAAGCTGCAATGAGGGCTATTTTTAAAATTTTAATAGTTTCCTGATAAGGCTCCACCAATACCAATTACAAAAAAGAAAATAAGATAAAGCACTAAAACTATGGCTCCTGCTGCTGCGCCCCAAATAGCCCATTTCTTGGCGTCATCGGCAGCTTTTTGGGCACCGACGGTATCACCTAAGGCCCAAAGTTCTTTTACTTTTGTCGATTTAATAATTGATACGATACCTAAAGGTAGGCAGCATAAAACGGTACATAGAATTGCCCATACCAGATTGTTATCTGGGGGCGCTCCCATAGGTTGGTTAGTTGTTTCCATTTTTTTACTTAGTTGGTTAATAATTGTTTAACATCATAAAGATAAGTGGATATTTTTAAAATCCAGTATTTTTTTTGGCGTGATGCAAAAATTTAGTGGTACATCTGTTGCCTCAAAAAAAATTTTGGGCTCTGGCTCAAAAAAGGATAGCCCCACAAACACTGCATTGGGATTGCATTTTGCCAAAAACCGATCGTAAAAACCTTTTCCGTAACCAATGCGATGCCCGTTTTGGTCATAGGCCAATAATGGAACAAAAACCACTTCTAACATTTCCGGTGAAATTTCAATGCCCGAAACTGGTTCGGGAATCCCGAATTCCGAAATGTTAAAAACAGTGTTTTCCTGCAGCAAAAAATGCTTCATTTCCCCCGTTGAGAAATCGGCTTTTGAAACAACGATGCTTTTATCTTTTCCTTGAAGAATGTGCAATAAATACTCGGTATTCACTTCCTTTTTAGATGAAATGGGAAGAAAAATATGGTAATAGGTTTTATTCCAAATAGGAATTTTCAAGGCTTGATTGGCAATCTGAAGGCTCATTTCGTCGATGGAATCTTCGGATAGGTTCTCGCGAAGTTTTTTATATTTCAAGCGAAGCGTTTTTTTGTCGGCCATAATACTTCAAAAATCTAAAATCGTCAATCTAAATTCTTTTTAGTCTTCCATTTCTTCATCTTCAATATTTGCCGTATTTACGGTTGAAATATGAAATATAGCATCGCCCTGGTTCACAATGGGCGATTGGTTCACGTTTATAATATACCCTTCGTTAGGGGAAGTAACCTTGAAACGCATTTTTCCGTACGGATCCGTAATTGTCGCCAAAAACTCACCCTTTTCCACATGTTTGTTGCAGTCTATTTTTACGTGCAGCAAACCACTTCGGTGCGCACGTATCCATTTGCTTTTTTCAATGATAACCGTTTTGGAAGCGGGGTCTGGAGCCACATGTCTATTTCCCAACATATCCAAATGTTCCAAAAAACGCATAATGCCATCCACGCCTTCTTTTGCAATATATTTGTTGCTTTCCCTACTTTTTCCACCTTCAAAAAGCAGTACTGGAATTCCCATTTTTTGACAGGTTTTCCGATAGGATTTTTCAATGGTATTTGAGTAAACAGTAAATGGTGCATTGAAAATTTTTGCCAGCTCCAACAATTTTTCATCGTCGGGTTTTATTCGAATTTGCGCAGCGTTGAAACGACTGGCACCGCCTGTGTGAAAATCAAGGCAATAATCTGCGTGTGGCAATACTTTTCTGGTAAAATGATATGCTACCCTGCTCGCCAAAGAACCCGATTTCGTGCCCGGAAAAACCCTGTTGAGGTCGCGTCCATCGGGAAAGGAACGGTCGCCGTTCAAAAATCCGAAAACATTCAAAATAGGAATACAAATAATAGTTCCCCGTTTGGGCTTGTTCAATTTTCGGGCGATGAGTTGGCGCACTATTTCAACACCGTTAATTTCATCTCCGTGAATGGCGGCTGTAATTAAAACTGTTGGCCCAGGAATTTTGGAACGTTCGATGATTATTGGAATTTCAACTTTCGTGGAGGTGTAAAGTTTGGCGATGCTGAAATCAACCGTTCGACTTTCACCTAAACCGATTCGCTCATTTAAAATTACAATATCACGTTCTTCTTTTTTGGCCATAATTAAACGTTGCGTTCAATGTATTTTATGATGGAGTTTGCTATGTCCTTCCCAGTTGCAGTTTCAATACCTTCCAGACCGGGAGAAGAGTTTACTTCCAAAATAAGTGGCCCGCGAGCGGATTGTAGCATATCTACCCCAGCAATTCCAAGCCCCATTGCTTTTGCGGCTTTCAGTGCGGCGGTTTCTTCTTCGTCGGAAAGTTTAATGACGGAAGCAGTTCCGCCGCGGTGCAGATTACTTCGGAATTCGCCTTCCTTCCCCTGTCGTTTCATTGCGCCAACAACCTGCCCGTCCACGATAAAAGCGCGAATATCTGCGCCACCGGCTTCTTTTATAAATTCCTGCACAATAACGCGCGCCTGCAAATTGTTGAAAGCTTCAATCACCGATTCAGCAGCTTTTCTGCTTTCAACCAAAATAACGCCGATGCCCTGCGTGCCTTCCAGTAATTTGATGATTACGGGCGCACCGCCTGCTTGGTCAACAATTTCCTTTACGTTTTTGGAATAATTGGTAAAAACGGTTTTTGGCAATCCCAGCCCTGCGCGGGAAAGGATTTGTAAGCTTCTCAATTTGTCGCGCGAACGAACCAAAGCCTGGGATTCAGTAGTTGTAAAAACGTGCATCATCTCAAACTGGCGTACAACAGCTGTTCCATAAAATGTTACCGATGCCCCGATCCGTGGGATAATGGCATCTGTATGGCCCAACTTATGGCCTTTGTAAATAATTACCGGATTTTTCTTTTCGATAACAATATCGCACTTCGCGTGGTTTATAATCTCTACGTCATGTTTTCTGGCTTTGGCCGCTTCCACAAGACGTTTGGTAGAGTATAGGTTTGCGTTTGCCGATAATATTTTAATGTTCATTTCTTAGTTTTAAGTTTAAAGGAAAGGTTGGTTTTGTTTATATCTACCATGAATTTTTTGCTCAAAAAGTTTCGCCCCAAAAGTACTGGAAAACGCATCTCTTCGCGGTCGCTCAAAGTTAAATAAATGGGATGGGTTTTTCCGAAAAGAACGATTTCCGTTTTAATTCTATACCTAGCTTCTGCTTGGCCATTGCTGCTTTTCACGACCTTAACATCATATTCATCAAAAACAATTTCCTTTTCGTGATAGCTGGGGTGTTCCTCATCCAAAAAGTTACATTTCAAGTAGTTGTCTTCTACTTTCAAGTTTTTGCAATGGATAGAGGAAGTGTAGGCGCCCGTGTCAACCTTCATTTCAATGTCGAAAAGATTCAGCAATGGAAAATCTGCTTTGTCTATTCTGCCGATGTTTCTTTTCAAATTATAAACGTTTTATTTTGGTTTCGATTATTGCATTCAAAAGTATGTTTAATCTTATTGAATTATAAAGAGATTTTTCTCGACTTTCTTCAATCTTGTAGAACCATATCCTTTTTCGATTTTGTATTTAATCCATAATGTGTCTTTAGAAGGATTTAATACATACTTATAAGTTAATTTCTTTTTAAGTATTGTGTCCATCAATCGGACATTTTTTAGATAAATATTTGAATCGTCCATATTCCATTCTGAATTCGTATGAAAGTCTCCGCTAAAACCATCTACTAATAAAGAATCCTCATAAAAGGTCATAACCTTTTTTTTTTTTTTTTTTTCGATAGATTCCCAAATTCCCAATAAGTCAGATTTTTGTTTATGGGTTTTACAGCCAGTTTGACTAATAATTAAGAAAATGAATAATAATTTAATGTATTTCATTATTGAATATTAACTGCAAGTTATGAATAATAAAAATTTTAATACCCAAATTTCAAATAACGAATTTGCTTGCTGGCTACTGAATACTGCGTACTGGCTACTTTTTTCGATTTCTCTCAATAAAACCGATCACGCTTTTTGAAACATTTTTGCCCGAAGTATTTTCAATGCCTTCCAATCCGGGTGTGTTGTTAATTTCCAAAACCAAAGGCCCATTTTTCGATTGCAGAAGATCGACCCCGCAAAAGCCCAGTCCCAAAGCCTTGGCAGCTTTTATGGCCGTTTTTTCCTCTGCGGAAGAAAGTGAAATCATTTCTGAAGTACCGCCGCGGTGCAAATTGCTTCGGAAATCGCCAACCTTGCATTGCCGTTTCATTGCTGCCACTACAACGCCGTCCACCACAATGGCACGAACGTCTGCGCCATTGGCTTCTTCAATATATTCCTGAAGTAGAAATTTTACGCCAGCAGCGTTTAATGTTTCAACAGTTGCCAGCGCATTCTGCACACTTTCGGTAAGAATAACGCCTTCTCCGTGGGTGCCCTCTAAAAGCTTGATGATTACTGGTTTGCCTTCAAAAGTTTTCAACTGTTCCTCAAATTCAAAAAAGGAAGCGTACATAGTTCGTGGTACAGGAATATTGTTCTTTGCCAATATTTGGAAACAGGTCCATTTGTCGCGGCTATTACTAATTCCATCGGAAGAAACCACAGTGAAAACGCCCATAGCTTCAAAATGGCGCACTACATTGGTTCCAAAATAGGTGTTTGATACACCAATTCTGGGAATAATGGCTTGTATGTCATCCATTTTTTCATTCTGAAAATAGAGAGCCGCTTTTCCATTTTCCACGGCAAGGTTGCAGTAGGATGGATCCAAAACATCCATAGTGTGGTTTCGTGCTTCGCCAGCATTTAAAAGACTCTTGGTGGAATAAAGCGCTTCCCCGCGCGATAAAATGGCAATGTTCATAGTTGGTTATTCTGTGTGCAATTTAACCAAAAAGGGAAAGCTGACTTGAACAGCTCAAAAATTTTATCCCATAATTAACATATTGCAATGCGAAACACTTTCTATAAAATTTACAATCCACTATCTTTGAGCCTATGGCCAATGCTTCGGTAACACTTCAAATTTCAACACTTCCAGATTCGCCCGGTGTTTATCAATACTACGATAAAGAAGGGAAACTGTTGTATGTAGGCAAGGCAAAAAACCTAAAAAAAAGGGTTGCTTCCTATTTTACCAAACAGCACGACAACGCCAAAACCCGCATTCTTGTAAAAAAAATTGAAACCATAAAACACATCGTGGTAAAAACCGAGACCGATGCGCTGTTGCTGGAAAACAATTTGATAAAAAAATACCAGCCACGCTACAACGTGCTGCTGAAAGACGACAAAACGTATCCGTGGATATGCATTAAAAACGAACGTTTCCCGAGGGTTTTTGTAACGCGGCAATTAATTCGAGATGGTTCGGAATACTACGGGCCCTATACCAGCATGAAAACAGTTCATGTTTTGTTGGATCTAATAAAAGGACTTTATCCACTGCGCAATTGTGTTTATGATCTTTCGGCAAAGAATATTGCGGAAGGAAAATTTAAAGTTTGTTTGGAATATCATCTGGGTAACTGTTTGGGTCCTTGCGAAGGTCTGTTTTCCGAAAAGGAATATATGGAAAACATTGAAGCTATCCGAAACATCGTGAAGGGAAATTTTAAGGAATCGCTGCATAAATTCAAGAGCCAAATGAAAGTCTTGGCCGCCGATTTAAAGTTTGAAGAAGCACAGCGAATCAAGGAAAAGATTGATATTTTGGAGAATTACCAAAGCAAATCGACCGTTGTAAATCCGAAGATTAACAATGTGGATGTTTTCTCCATTATTTCAGATGAAAGTTATGGGTATGTGAATTTTTTGCAGCTTTCGCACGGCGCAATTATTCGTTCACACACTTTGGAAATAAAAAAGAAATTGGATGAAACCGATGAGGAATTGCTGCAACTTGCAATCGTGGAAATCCGGCAGCGCTTCCATTCGCTTTCAAAGGAAATTTTCGTGCCTTTTGAAGTGGAACTGGGCGAGGACATAAAAGTGCACGTTCCAAAATTAGGTGATAAAAAAGCGATCCTTGATCTTTCTGAAAGAAACGCAAAATATTTCCGAATGGACCGTTTTAAGCAGTCCAAAATAGTGGATCCGGACCGTCATGAAAAACGCATCATGGCCCAGATGAAAAAGGATTTAAGGTTGAGTGTGGAACCGCGGCATATTGAGTGTTTTGACAACAGTAATATTCAAGGCACAAACCCCGTGGCGGCCTGTGTGGTTTTTAAAAACGGAAAACCGAGCAAGAAAGATTATCGAAAATTCAACATAAAAACGGTGGAAGGACCAGATGATTTCGCTTCGATGGAAGAAGTAGTTTATAGACGTTACAAAAGACTGCTCGAAGAAGAGCAACCATTGCCCCAACTTATCATCATAGATGGGGGAAAAGGGCAGCTTTCCTCTGCATTGAAAAGTTTGGACAAGTTGGAATTGCGCGGAAAAATCGCTATAATAGGAATTGCAAAACGTTTGGAGGAATTGTTTTATCCCAACGATCCCATTCCGCTTTATTTGGATAAAAAAAGTGAGACTTTAAAAATTATCCAACAATTGCGGAATGAGGCGCACCGTTTTGGGATTACCTTTCACCGCAGCAAACGCAGCAAACAGGCATTGAATACTGAACTTGAAACTATCCCTGGAATTGGCGAAAAAACGGTTGTTGAATTATTGAAGCATTTTAAAAGTACAAAACGTATAGCTGCTGCGAATTTTGAAGAGCTTTCAAGCGTTGTTGGAAGTAGCAGAGCAAAAAAGCTGATTGCGCATTTTCAACAAAATGTATAAAATTTATTAAATGAACAAAATACTTTTCATAGTATTACTAATAATTCCAACCCTTTCCTTTTCGCAAGAAAAAGGCGAAAAGGATATAAAAGTTGGCCTCGTTCTGAGCGGTGGCGGCGCTAAAGGTTTGGCGCATATCGGGGCTTTAAAAGTGATTGAGGAATCTGGCGTTCGCATAGATTATATTGGCGGTACAAGCATGGGTGCTATTATTGGGGCGCTCTATGC
The DNA here is from genome assembly GCA_036724225.1 of Aequorivita sp. GTDB lineage: Bacteria > Bacteroidota > Bacteroidia > Flavobacteriales > Flavobacteriaceae > Aequorivita. The sequence goes on along the minus strand of DAIMFZ010000004.1, from coordinate 13,497 downwards.
TTCGGGATATTCAGCAAAACAGTTGGACAGTATTTTTCGTCAAACAAATTTTAGCACTTTAATACAGGACGATATTCCGCGGAGCGCAAAAACCTTTTTCGAAAAGCAGGAAGCTGAAAAATATGCTTTGGTTTTGCCTTTTGATAAATTCAAAATTGGTTTTCCCTCGGGACTTTCCAAAGGACAGAATATGTATAACCTCCTTTCAAAATTGACTAGCCATGTGAGCACCATTACAGATTTCAGCAAATTGCCCATTCCTTTTTTCTGTGTTGCAACCAATGTGGAAACTGGGAAGGAAGTGATTTTGGACCATGGTTACCTTCCTCGGGCGGTCACTGCCAGTGGCGCCCTGCCTTCGCTTTTTAGTCCGGTAATAATTGACGACAAAGTTTTGATTGATGGAGGGGTGGTAAATAATTATCCAGTGAATGAAGTAAAGGCCAAAGGAATGGACATAATTATTGGTGTGGACGTGCAGGACAGCCTTAAAACCCGCGATAATTTAAAATCGGCTTTCGATGTTTTGGTGCAGATAAATAATTTTCGCACCATTAAGGATATGATTGAAAAGCGAAAAGAAACGGATATTTATATTCAACCAAATATCAAGGATTTTTCGGTAGTTTCTTTTGATGCTGGAAAGAATATTGTTGAATCCGGTGAGATTGCTGCAGAAGCTTTTAGGGAGCAGCTTTCTAAGTTGGCTTCACAACAAAAGCTTTCAGTAAAAGAGGATATAACGTTTAAAAAGTTCAATACTATTTTTATCAAAAACGTAGAAATTGAAGGCAATAAAAAATATACCCGAAGTTATGTTTTGGGCAAACTGAAACTGCGCACTCCTGATAAAATAACCTATGAAGATTTTAGCGAAGGCATCAATAATCTTTCAGCAACGGGCAATTTTCAGGATATAAATTATAAGCTTATAGAAGATGAAAACAACGAAAATACCTTGTTGTTGCAATTGCGGGAAAGCAATTCCTCTATGATGCTCCGTTTTGCGGCACATTATGACGATTTGTTCAGAACGGCGGCGTTGGTAAATATCACAAAAAAGAGACTTTTCACCAATAATGATATTGCTTCACTGGATTTGATAGCTGGCGACAATCTGCGTTATAGTTTTGAATATTATATAGACAAAGGGTTTTACTGGAGCGTTGGTTTCAATTCAAAATACCACTTTTTTGAAACCGATGTGCCTTTGAGTTTTATTGGAGCAGATTTGGACGCAGAACTTTCATTGCCCATCAATAAATTGTCCATTAAGTACAGTGATTTCACCAACCAGCTTTATTTTGAAACACTTTTCCGCCGTACTTTAATTTTTGGTTTGGGTGGGGAGCACAAATACCTGCGCTATCTCTCGGAAACTATTGGTACGGACGAAAACAATCTACCGCGCACCGTTTTTGAAAGCACCAATTATTACAGTGTTATGGGATTTTTAAAATACGATAGTTACGACAATAGTTTTTTTCCAAAAAGTGGCGTTTATTTCTCGAGCGATATCCATTGGTATCTTTTGGCACACGGACGAAACAAGGATTTTGAACCCTTCTCGTTGGCAAAGGCAAAATTGGGGTATGCCCACACTTTTTTCAATACAGTTTCGGCACATTTAACCGTTGAGGGTGGGTTTAAATGGGGTGGTCCAGAAACCACTTCGTTGGACTTTGCTTTGGGCGGTTATGGTTTTAAGGAGATGAACAACATTATTCCGTTTATGGGCTATGAGGCTATTTCCCTACGCGGGAATACCTATCTCAAATCCACCTTTACTTTGGATTATGAAATATTCAGAAAAAACCACGTCAACATTGGTGCGAACATCGCCAATGTGGGCAACGACCTTTTTGAAACGGGCGAGTGGATAGATTCATTGGATTATTCAGGCTTTTTTGCAGGCTATGGTTTAGAAACGGTTTTGGGTCCGATGGAAATTAAATATTCCTATTCGCCAGAGCGGAATGCGAGTGAATGGTATGTGGCGTTGGGGTATCGGTTTTAGCAAAAACTTAAAGGTCTGGCTTCAATATTTTTCCGATATTTGTGGGGAAGAGTTACTAAGTTAATTGGTAATTAAGTTATTAGGAAAAATTACAATCCCCAATTAACATATAACGATTAACCTTTAACTCAATAACTCAATAACTCAATAACTTAAAAAGATGCCTTTCTATCACAAACTGGGCAAAATACCGCCCAAACGCCATACTCAATTCCGCAAACCGGATGGAAGCCTTTATTCTGAACAACTTTTTGGAACCGTAGGTTTTGACGGGATGTACTGTAATATTTACCACGAAAGTCGCCCAACACAAGTAAAGGAAATTAAGAAACAATACAGCGTGGCACCAAAAATTGCAAATTCGAACAATTTACATTCGCTGCGTCTCAAGGGATTTGATGTAAAACCTGAAAAAGATTATTTGGACAGTCGAAAAACGGTACTTACCAACAGTGATTGTAGCATTATCCTCGCCGCCCCTCAGGAATCGTTAAGGGATTATTTTTATAAAAACACTGATGCTGATGAATTGATTTTCATTCACAAAGGCAGTGGAAAATTGCGAACTTTTTTAGGCAATCTCGATTTTAAGTATGGTGATTATCTTTTGATACCTCGCGGAATAATCTATCAAATAGATTTTGATACCAAAGACAACAGACTTTTTATTGTTGAATCTCGAAACCCAATTTATACACCAAAACGTTATAGAAACTGGTTCGGACAAATGTTGGAACATTCGCCCTATTGCGAACGCGACATCCGCAAACCCCAGGAACTGGAAACTCACAATGAAAAAGGCGAATTTTTAGTAAAAGTGAAAAAGAAGAACGATATTTTTGAAATGGTTTACGCCACCCATCCTTTCGATGTAGTGGGCTATGACGGCTACAACTTTCCGTATGCCTTTTCAATTCACGATTTTGAACCCATCACCGGCCGAATCCACCAACCGCCGCCAATACATCAAACCTTTGAGACCAATGCCATGGTTATATGCAGCTTTGTACCGCGACTTTACGACTACCATCCAGACAGCATCCCCGCGCCGTACAATCATAGTAATATTGACAGCGATGAGGTATTGTATTATGTAGACGGTGATTTTATGAGCCGGAACGATATTGAAGCAGGCCAAATAACGCTGCATCCCGCAGGAATTGTGCACGGTCCGCATCCGGGCGCAGCCGAAAGAAGCATAGGAAAAACCAAAACCGATGAATTGGCCGTTATGGTAGATACTTTTAAACCCTTACAGGTTACGGAGGATGGATTGAAACTTTCAGATGGAACGTATTATCTGAGCTGGCTGGAAAAGGAGTAGGCAGTGTTCAGTTGCAGTCGCAGTAAGCAGTTTTTAAATTTTGAAATCATGACAGTGAAACAGAAGATTATAGAGAAAATAAATTCCATTGAAGACGAAAGAATTTTGGAAGAAATATACAGTTTGATTTCTGTTGAAAAGAATTTTGATGTAATTTATAAATTCTCTCCATCGGAATTGCTAAAAGTTAATGAAGGTATTGAAGATGCAGATAACGGAAAATATTATTCACAAAAAGAATCTGAAAAATTGGTTGCTAAATGGCTTCAAGAGAAATCCGTTAGACTGTAAGGGCAACGCAAGATAAATTGGCCATTTATGAATATTGGACAAATAGAAATAAATCTACTTTATACACTGAAAAGTTAGAAAGTCTTTTCAATGAAACTATGAAAATTGCAGCTATCTTTCCATTCTTTGGAATTCAAACTGAAATAATTGATGTGAGAATTCAAATAGTAAAAGATTTTAAAATAGTTTATAGAATAAAAGAAAATATACTGGAAGTTCTTTCCATTTGGAATACTATACAAAATCCTAAGAACTTTAAATTTTAAAGATTTAAATTATGAGCAAAGAAGTAAAATCAGTTGAATACGGACTGGAAAAAATATTTGAGGGCGCGGAAGATTTTCTGCCCTTATTGGGAACCGATTACGTAGAATTTTACGTGGGCAACGCAAAACAATCTGCCCATTTTTACAAAACGGCTTTTGGGTTTCAATCCTACGCCTATAAAGGTTTGGAAACTGGTTCGCGCGATTCTGTGAGTTATGTGTTGAAGCAGGACAAAATAAGACTTGTGCTTACCACACCTTTAAACAGCAAATCGCCCATCAACGAACACATCGTTAAACACGGCGATGGCGTAAAAGTAATCGCTCTTTGGGTGGAAGATGCCACAAGTGCTTTTGAAGAAACCACCAAACGCGGTGCAAAACCTTTTATGAAACCAACCGTTGAAAAGGACGAACACGGCGAAGTGGTTCGCAGCGGTATTTATACTTACGGCGAAACTGTGCATATTTTTGTAGAAAGGAAGAACTATAATGGAACTTTCCTTCCCGGTTTTAGGGAATGGAAAAGTGATTACAACCCAACGCCAACGGGCCTTAAATACATTGACCACATGGTTGGAAATGTGGGCTGGGGACAAATGAACAAATGGGTAAAATGGTATGAAGGCGTAATGGGTTTTGTGAATTTCCTTTCCTTTGATGATAAGCAAATCCATACCGAATATTCGGCCTTGATGAGTAAAGTGATGAGCAATGGCAACGGGCGCATTAAATTCCCAATAAACGAACCCGCCAAAGGAATAAAAAAATCACAAATTGAAGAATATCTAGATTTTTATGAAGATTCCGGCGTGCAACATTTAGCAGTTGCAACAGATGATATTATTAAAACCGTGAGCCAACTCAAAGAACGCGGCATAGAATTTTTACCACCGCCACCGCAATCTTATTACGACGATATCCCACGCCGTTTGGGAAACCATATGAAAATGATGAAGGAAGACATCAACGAGCTTAAAAGGCTTTCCATTATGATTGATGCCGATGAAGATGGCTACCTGCTTCAAATATTTACAAAGCCATTAGAAGACAGACCAACCCTATTTTTTGAAATCATCCAACGTATGGGTGCAAAAGGTTTTGGAGCCGGAAATTTTAAAGCACTTTTTGAATCCATAGAGCGCGAGCAGGCGCAACGAGGAACTTTATAAAAATGTAACATTACCTATACCCCATCGTCTTAAGAAGGTGGGGTTTATTTTTTTGGAACGGTAGTTGTAATTTTAAAACATAAACTCCCTAAGTCTTATATTTATGAAGAAGCAGTTCACGCTTTTATTTTTTCTCTTGAATATATTTTTTCTTTCTGCCCAAGAAAGAGCTTATGGTGATGGTGAATATTTCAAATTCCGCGTCCATTATGGTTTTGTAACAGCTGGTTATGCAACCCTCAAAGCAAATAATTCCACCATAAACGGCAAAGAGGTTTTCCACGTGCGGGGTTTTGGTGAAACCGTTGGGGTTTCAAAATGGTTCTTTAAAGTTAAGGACGATTATCAATCGTATATTGATAGGGAAAAAGATATTCCGTATCGTTTCATCCGTAAAATTGACGAGGGTGGTTATACCAAAGATGTTCAGATTGATTTCAATCATAAATCAAACAAAGCTACCGTAAATGATAAAAAGCACAATGAAACCACAGTGTTTTCGTTCCCTAAAGAAACGCAGGACATGGTTTCGGCGTTTTATTACCTTCGGAACAAATTGGACACCGAAAATTTAAAGCAAGGCGATGTAGTGGAGATAAATATGTTTTTTGATAAAGAAAATTACAAATTCAGGTTAAAATTTCTTGGAAAAGAAGTTTTAGATACTAATTTTGGCCGCGTTCGCACTTTGATTTTTAGACCCTACGTACAATCGGGAAGGGTTTTTAAGGAAAAAGAGAGTCTAACCGTTTGGATTAGTGATGATAAAAACAAAATACCACTGCTTATAAAAGCAGATTTGGCTGTAGGTTCCTTAAAAGCAACCCTCACCGAATTTAAAGGATTGCAACATTCCTTTAAAATTTTGGCAGCACAATAAAAATAATACAAAAAAAATCCTCCGCATTGAAGAATCTAATTTTAGCCACATTAACACTTACCCTCCTTACCACTGCTTGCGAAAACACTAAAAAAGATTTAGTTGAAACCATTGTTGAAGATCCTATTATTGTACAATATGGCTACACTCTCAACGATTTCAATGTTATCCGAGACACAATACGCTCGGGTGATACATTTGGGGATATTCTTTATGCAAACGGTGTTTCTCAGGAAAAAATAATGGAAGTGGCCACCAAGTTTCGCGACAGCTTTGATGTTCGAAAAATCGTGGTAGGAAGACCCTATATTCTGCTCAATTCCAAAGACTCACTGAACAAAACCCAAGTTTTCATTTATGAGGCCAATAACGTGGATTATGCCGTTGTGGATTTCAGAGATACGCTTTCTATTTACAATAGTCAAAAGCCCGTTCGTTATGAAGTCAGGGAAGCGTCCGGTGTAATAACCAGCTCGCTTTCGGCAACCATGGAGGAGCAGAATTTAAGTCCCTTTATGACGGACCAACTTGCAAATATCTACGCCTGGACCATCAACTTTTTTAAACTGCAACCTGGCGACCGTTTTAAAGTAATTTACACCGAAAAATTTATAGACGATACTATTCCCGGAGGATTGAAAGAAATTAAGGCTGCCTATTTTGAGCACCGCGGTAAACCGTTGTATGCCTTTAAGTTTTCTTCCGATTCTTTGGGGAAGATCTCGGGTTATTATGACGAATTGGCCAATAATCTGAAACGTGCTTTTTTGAAAGCTCCGGTACAATTCAGTAGAATATCTTCACGGTACAACCTGAACAGACGCATAAAATATTACGGTTTCAAACTTCGTCCACACCGAGGGACAGACTTTGCAGCACCCGTGGGAACGCCTATTTTGGCAACAGCGGATGGGGTAGTTACAAAATCCGAACATCGCGGCGGCAATGGAAACTACGTAAAACTACAGCACAACGGCACCTACGAAACCCAATACCTTCATATGAAAGCCCGGAATGTTAAAGTTGGGCAGCACGTTAGCCAAGGCGATGTAATTGGCTGGGTGGGGATGACAGGTAACACCAGCGGTCCGCACGTTTGTTACCGCTTTTGGAAGCACGGCAAAGAAGTGGATCCTTTTAAAGAAGATACCCCTTTTTCCCAACCGCTTCCCAAGGAATTGCACGAGCAATATTTTGCAAATCTGCTTCCGTTGAAGGACCAATTGGACTGCATTTCATTTTAAACCGTTCTTACCAAATTTATTGTTTAGAAAAATGCCCCGAATTTTTGGGGCATTTTTTTTATTTATAAACCTTATATTTGAAACACTTTTAAAATTTAAGATGCTATGGCCACTACTTTACAATTTATCCATTCTTATTGGGCATATTTGGTGCTCCTCATTATTTTGCTCGCAACCTTTAACGCCCTTGCAGGATTCTTTTCAAAAAGGGAATACGGCGCAAAAGATTTTAGGATATCACTCTTCGCACTTATTGTTACACACATCCAAGTGCTCATCGGGTTAATTTTATACTTTGTTTCACCTTGGGGATTACAGAACATTTCAAACCTGGGAATGGGAGCAGTGATGAAAGATTCCAACGCACGCCTATTCGCGGTGGAGCATCCACTGGTTATGATTTTGGCGGTTGTTTTTATTACCATTGGTTATTCAAAACACAAAAAGAAATTGCTTTCCAGGGGTAAATTCAAAACCTTGGCAATATTCTATACCATTGCATTGGTTTTGGTTTTGAGCCGGATTCCGTGGAGCCAGTGGTTTTAAAATATAATTATGAAAAACCGTGAATATTTTTTCACGGAAAAACAATCATATTTTAGGCACGCGATTTATCGCGTGCCTTTTTTTAAATATTATAATATCCGTTCTTTTTCTAGCCGCTTGTGTGAAACAACTATCAAAACACCAATCAAGACAATTGAAATTATTGAAGCATTGAGCGTGCCCAAGTCCAAGCCTCCTTTTGCAATGGGCTTGGTCAAAAAGTCTCCAAAAGTGGCTCCAAAAGGACGGGTGAATATAAAAGCAATCCAAAACAGAACAATTCGGTTTATTTTGGTAAAATAATGAAGTAGTACTACAATTAAAATGATACTTGCCGTAACCAATGCGCCATTCAAATAAGTAAGGCCCACAACATCACTGAGATAATCACCAAAAGCAGTACCCAGACTGTTCGAGAATAAAATGGCTATCCAATAGAAAATTTCTTTGCTCTTTTCAAAAATCGGGAATACACTCAAACTTTTAAATTTTTTGTACCAAAGAAAAAGTGTAATGAGCAAACAAGTAAAAAGTATAATACTACCAACGGTATAGCCCAAATGCAAACTGCGATCCATAAAATCTGAAATTTCCGTTCCCAAGGTCGTGGTCGCTATAATGACCAACCAATAAAAGATAGGAATAAACCTTTTTGAAAAAAGCTGTATAGAAAGTACCGTTAAAAAGAAAACGGCGGTTATGGCAATGCCCACTGCATATCCCAAGTTGAGAGTCATTGATAAAAAATCGCCCAAGGTCTCGCCGAGCGTTGTGGCAATAATCTTCATTAACCAGAAAATCAAGGTTATTTCTGCTACTTTATTTAAATTTTTCATATTCTGTTTTTATAATTTTTAATTTATTTTAAGCAGAATGCCTGCTCCCAGTTGTTTTCCATTGTAAAAAGGGGCGACTATCGCTGATGTTCTGTTTTCTTTTGAATTAAAAATGTGTTGATCAAGAAGCGGAAAAACCCAATACGCAATTTTCGTGGTCATGATTCCTATGCCAGCACCCATAGCCACATCAGTAAGCCAATGCTTATCGTTATATATTCTGAAAAAGCCCGTGCCTGTCGCAACCACATAGCCAGATATTCCGTACCAAAAGGAAACATCCTTATATTCTTGCCATAAAAATTCCGCACTTGCAAAAGCCGTAGCGGTATGCCCAGATGGAAAAGAGTTAAAATCACTTTTGTCGGGTCTCTGAATGTGGGTGCTGTTTTTCATAATATGTACCCAAGTTCCCATAAGCAAATAGGAAGTTCCCAAAATAATGCTTCGATCCTTAAAATTATTCTTGCCTTCAATACCAAAAAGGTTTAAACCATAGACCGCCAATGCAGGCGAATATTGTGAAAAATCATCAATGGTGAATTTGTCGTCAATGTCTTCCGTTACTTCTTCATGAATATTTGCGTTTAGACTTTTTAAACCATCACTTTTAATACCGATAATCCCATAAGCCATCAACGCTGAAGGAATAATCAACGCTTTATAGTCAAATTTTAGATTGTTCTTCATTAAAGGAACAATACTATCTTTTTTTCCAATTTCCTGTGAAAACAAATTGTTAATTGAAAGAAAAAACAAAAGAATTATAAGTTTGGTTTTCATCGTTTCAGAAGTTTTTAAAAAAGGCAGCACATAAAAATACGCTGCCTTTTGGGTTAGATCAATTCTCGGAATCATCATCCTGAAGTTCCTTTCCTTTTGCGTCATAAAACAATTCTTTTGCGCCCAAAAGCTGCTTTATTTCTATTTCATAGCGTATTTCACCTTCTGAAGTTTCTATTTTTGCAGTAGCTTTCACTTTGGCTTCTTTGTGGGAAGCCATAAAACTTTTCTGTACTGCTTGGGGCAATTCAATATAGGGAATTATGCGCTCTGTTTCCAACCATTTTCCGGTATCGGAAAAATTTGCGGAATACTTTGCACTGTTCATTGTAAACTCTGCTTCATATTCGCGGTCATTTTCTTTGTCCCACGAAATATTTGTAGCATTGGAAAATTTTGTTTTGAAAGCGGATTCTACCGCTGTTGAAACATTTTTCTGTGCACAACCTGTTGCACTGGCGCACATAAAGGCCAAGGCAACAAAAAATATATTTTTCATTTTTTTGCTTGTTTAAATTAATAATGATTGCTTCGCATGGAGATCAAACGAAGTCATAAAACATAAATCAAGCAATTATTGGAGGGTGAAATACTTTAGAAGTGTACATAGAAACCAAAAGATTTTCAGAAGAATAAATGATTTCTTTCAGTTCAATATTTTTGAAATTAGTCATTTTAAAGCTAAATGGACTAATAAATTGGAATAAGGTTATTTGTGAATGTTTCTGCGTTTGCGAAGGGGTGTGAGGTTTTTGTTCATCGCCCTTATCGTGTTTGTCAAACATTCCGTCGAAATCCAAAAGATGGTCCGTTACAAAATCAAAGGGGGTCATGTCTTTGTCTTCGTGTGTTTTGCAGTGACTATACATTTCGGGAAGATCTGGTAATATTGAGAAGTTACCCATCGGCAAACAAAATGTTCCCAATGTATAAAAGGAAAGGAAGAAAATTTTTAGCACTTTTAACACGATTGTCTAACGAGAATAAAAAGATTTTATTGGGCAGTCACACTATTAGTTGTGTGCCAGTATTTCTTCTTCTACTTCAATAATTTCTAATTTGAAACCCTTTCCTTTATCAAATAAATATAAACTGGAAAGTGATCACTATACCCTCCCGTAAAGCCGTTCGCAAAACTTCGGAAAGGATATCCTTTGTATTGCCCACGGGGCGTTGCCAAATAATTTTTATTGAAAATTCCCGCTTTGTAAAATCGATAGGAAGAATATTCCTTTTTAGTCAGTTCTGTAGACATTATTATTTGGTCAAACAAGTTCCAGGCATCGCGATAGGCAAGCGTGCCCATTCCTTTTTTGTACATATCTTCCATTGGGTTGTAGAGTTCCTTCAGTTTCATATCTTCCCTTTCGCTTTTGGTTTTTAGCACATCTTTTATACTTGGGCTAATGGGGTCGTCGTTCAAATCGCCCATGGTTATTATTTTTGCGTATGGGTCTTCGCTGAACAATGAATCCATTATATGTTTGTTCAGTTCAGCAGCTTTCAAACGTTTTGGGCGGCTTCGTTCTTCGCCACCACTGCGAGAGGGCCAGTGGTTTACAATTATATTAATCTTTTCGCCGTCCAGCATACCGCTTATCAAAAGCTGGTCGCGGGTATAGACCCGCTTGCTGCGGTCTTGGTCATCAAAGATTACCAACTCATACGCTTTGTAATTTGTGGGTGTGAATAGTCTCCTTTGGTAAAGTAACGCCACATCAATTCCGCGTCGGTCAGGACTGTCAAAATGTACTATTCCATAATCTTTATTTACCAATGGTTCTTGGTTTAAAAGATCTTCAAGTACGCGACGGTTTTCAATTTCGCTAACTCCTATCAGTGCTGGGGAAGTGCCCGTAACATCCATTCCAATTTCAGAAATCACTTTTGCCATATTGGCGAGCTTAGCCTCGTACATTTCCTGGGTCCAATGATCTTTACCCTCTGGGGTGCGATCATCGTCAAAAATAATCGGGTCGTCTTCGTAGTCAAATAGGTTTTCAAGATTGTAAAAGACTATTGTGTTTATTTTATATTCTTTTTCAGTTTGGGAATATGAAAAAGCAACACAAAACAAACAAAGAAAAAGAGGATATTGAAAAAGCTTTTCCATCTTCTTTAAAATCATTAATCGCAAAAAGTTAACAAATATATTTTATATATAATAATATTTTTATTAAATTTATACTTTCTAAATAAAATTCTCCCCTAATTATTTACTCCCCGATACAATTCATATTTAAAGATGAAACACTTCATTTTTATAGGGTATGTATTTTTTTTGGCTGGGCTATCTTCATTTGCCCAAGAGGCCATTGTATATGGACGAATACTCGATACCAACTCCAGTGAACCCATTTCGGATGTTACTGTTAGCATTCAGAATAGTACTTTCAGCACTATAACCGATGCAAAAGGGAGTTTTTCCTTTTCGCATGAAAGCCTGCCGCAAGGTGAACAGATTCTTGAAATCGCAAAAGCCGGTTACACCAGCTTACAGATTCCAGTAACCATTCAAAATAGTGCTCCTGTTAATTTGGAAACTATCCTTTTAAATGTTGACCTTCATGAAGTTGAAGCACAGATTGGCGTTATCAGTCTTTCCGACGAACAACTGGACGAGGACGAAGGTACTTCATTCAATGTCTCTGGTTTGCTTCAAGCCTCAAAAGATGTATTCTTGAACGCAGCATCATATGATTTTAGCGCAACTTTCTTTCGCCCAAGAGGCTACGATTCCGAAGATGGAAAAGTGCTTATCAATGGTTTGGAAATGAACAAGCTGTATGACGGTAGACCACAATGGTCAGACTGGGGCGGGCTGAATGATGTGCAGCGCAACCAGATGTTCTCTATGGGGATTTCGGCAAACGAATACAACTTCGGTCACCTTGCCGGAACTACCAACATTATTATGCGGGCATCACAGTATCGAGAAGGTGGACGGATTTCCTATGCAACCAGCAACCGAAGTTATCGAGGCCGGGTTATGGGCTCCTACAACAGTGGCCAACGGCCAAGTGGTTGGGCTTATTCGGTCTTGTTGGCAAGACGCTTTGGCGAGGAAGGCTATAAAGACGGAAGTCTTTACGATGCAAATTCCTTTTTTGCTTCCGTAGAAAAGAAATTGAACGATAATCAAAGCTTGAACCTTACAGCTTTTTACACCCCGAACCGCAGGGGGAAAACCTCAGCATCTACCCAAGAGGTTTATGACCTGAAAGGAACCCGATACAATAGCTATTGGGGAAAACAAGATGGCGAAAAACGCAACTCGCGAATCAAAGAAGTGAATGAGCCAATCATTATGTTGAACCACTATTGGGACATTTCAGAAAATACCCGGTTGAATACCAACTTGGGCTATCAGTTCGGAAGAATTGGCAACAGCCGTATGGGTTACGACAACGCACCAAATCCAGACCCAAGTTATTACCAAAAAATGCCGAGCTACTTTTTGGCAGATCCTAACGGACCCAACTATGACGGAGCATACCAGGCCTATTCACAATTTGTGAACGATGGCCAAATGGACTGGCAGGATATTTATGAGACCAATATTTTCTACGGCGGCACTTCGCGCTATTATTTATACGAAGACAGAAACGATGATAAGCAGCTTTCCGCAAACACTATTTTAAATTCGCAGCTAACTGATAATATTGAGTTGACAGCTTCTGTGAATTACCGAAACCTGAAATCCAACAACTTCGCGAATATGATAGATTTGTTGGGTGGGAATGGTTATTTAGATGTAGACACTTTCAACGCTGGCGATGCCGCACAAAGCGATTTGAACAACCCAAATCGAGTGGTTGGCGAAGACGACATCTTTAAATATAATTTTGATTTGAATGCAAGCGATATAAATGGTTTTGCACAAGCGCAATTCTCCTATTCAAAAGTTGATTTTTATCTTGCTGGAATAGTTGGGAAGACTACCTACCAAAGAGATGGCCTTTACAGAAATGGTTCTTATGGGGAAGGAAATGATTCCTTCGGAAAAAGTAAAAAGCTGGATTTTACAACTTATGGTCTCAAAGCGGGCGCTACTTATAAACTTTCGGGAAGACATGCTTTTGAAGTAAACACAGCCTATTTCACTGAGGCTCCGAGCTTGCGAAATTCTTTTTCAAAT
>DAIMFZ010000003.1:0-33189 GCA_036724225.1 Aequorivita sp. | reverse complement strand
TGTACTACGTACAAAAGTACGGTAGAATTCACTTAGGTTATACTCATATAATCCCAACATGTTTAAATTGTGATTATTTAAACTCAAAGTATAGTTTAAACGATTACTGATCGTTAAATCTAATCTATCTTGTTGGTCGTCGAACTTATTTCCAACAGGACCTCCGTTAAGAATTATATCCAAAACACCTCCTGGCTGAGAATAACTTTCTCTTCTTATCAATCCATGGTTGATAGAAGTAGTGAAGCCATAACTCCAGTTCTTAGTGAATTTCACTAATGCATCTACACTTGCAAGAGTAGTTTGGTCAATGTCTGAAGATTTTTCTGTTTCAAGAGCATGTCTAACTGGGAATCCACCGTGAGTTGGATTGTAAACAGGGTCGCCGTTATCATCTAATTTAATATTGCCTTCGTCATCGTAAACAAATTCGGTTTCATATGGGTTAGCAGAGTATATTGGATAAAATGGGTTTTGGGAGTTATATCTATCTCTTGGTTCATCACTTGTTGAGCGTGAATAACCAACATTAACACCCATAGTCAGCCATTTTTTAGCGTCGAAGTTAACGTTTAAACGAGTACCCAATCTTTCAAAACCATTAATTTTGTCAATAATACCGGTGTTTTTATCGTGGTTTACAGAGAAGTAATAATCAACTTTTTCTGCACCGCCAGAAATAGCTATGCTATTGTTCTGGATAACACCTTCCTTTAAAATAAGGTCTGCCCAATTTGTTTCGCGAGATAACGATTTTTCGCGTTCAGGCGATCCCGGTAATGTTTGAACTCCTGGCAATGATCCAGCTGCAGTTACTCCCAATGCATACATCTCTGCTTCATACTGCATTTTTTGCGCAGCATTCATCAAAGTGAAGTTTGGTTTAATTCTAGAGGTTGTACCATAACGAGAACTGTACCGGATTACAGCATCTTTGTTCCTGTTACCGTTTTTTGTTGTGATTACTACCACCCCGTTAGCTCCACGTGAACCGTAACGAGCAGTAGTTGCAGCATCTTTTAGGATGGTAATGTTCTCAATATCCTCATTTGGGATGTTTGCAAGATCCTCTTCCCTAATTGGTGAACCATCCACAATGTATAGCGGGGAAGATGCACCGGCAACAAGAGATCCCGTACCACGAATACGAACAAATGCTCCTTGGCCCGGTTTACCGTTTGCAGAAGTTACTTGCACACCAGCCGCCTTACCCTGCAGCATATTATCTATACTGGTGGTCGGTGCCATTTGGGAAATTTCCGAAGCGGAAATCGACACAACAGCCGATGTTTGCACCGTTTGGTTTCGTGTAGAATACCCTGTAACAACCACTTCCTCCAGTGCCGCAGCATCTGGTAGTAAAGAAATGTTGATTTTATTTTGGGCACCTACTTTTACTTCCTTGGCGCTAAAACCTACATAACTAAAGATAAGAGTTTGACCCACATTGGCAGAGATAGAGTAATTTCCATCAAAATCTGACTGTGTTCCAGAACTTGTCCCTTTAATTAAAACGTTTGCACCAGGCAATGGCAGACCTGTATCGTCCGTCACCGTACCTGTAATTGTTTTTTGCTGCGCAAAGGTAAGCTGCACAACCAACGCTAATATAAGCGTTAAAATTCCACTAAACTTTGTTCTCATTTTTATAATTTATTTGAATTAGCCAAAGGCAAAAATCATAATAAAAAGTTAATTACACAAGTATTTGCTCCCAATTTTATGTTTTATTTAGTAAAGTTGAAGGTTTTAAAATGAAGATTCTAAAATTTTGAAGAAACACTGATGTGTATTTTGGTATTTGAAAAACTGAAATTTTGGTTTTCGGTGTTTCCATTGGCGACGTTAAATTTAAACAAACCCGCCTTGGTGTTGAGTCCGATCCCTAAACCAAAACTGTAAAGTTTTTGTTTTAAGGATAGGGTTTCATTCTCAAAGTACCCAACGTCTATGATGCTGTGCAGGTAAACCCCATCGTTAAATTGGTATCTATATTCCGTGTTTATCACTGAAAATAGCGATGCATCTATACTATTTTCATTAAAACCCCGAATGCTGTTAATGCCTCCAAAGCGAAATAATTCGTTTACCAAATAACTATTGCTGAAAAGTACACTCGTGGTATTTTGTACGAAAATAGAGTTTTTGTAGTTCATATTAAATATATTGTTTAGTAAGGTTTCGAACCTAACTTGGTTTGCAGAGCTGCCTTCTTTTTTTCGGGAGCCTATACCACCATCAAAGGAAATGACTGTTTTGATAGGAAAGAGCTTTTTGTTCTGTGGTTTAAGATAAGTAGTGCCTGCAATAAGAAATTTTGACTTAAAATCTTCAATGGGATTTCCAGCCACAGCAACATCCAGAAGATTGCTTGAATCATAACCTTTATAGCCAATATAAGTTGTGGATTTTGGATTGATTTGATAGGTGGCCCGAACTTGCTGTTCCGTAGTAATGAAAGTACTGTCGCGTTTAAAAATCTTGAGTTCACCGCTCAAGCCGAAAGGTGTTTTTAGTAGATAGGGCAGGGTTACTTTCGCCCTAAAGTTTACTTGTTCCTTGCCATCCGCTTTATAGTTAAGCAATAATTGTTCGCCGTAATTTAAGTTATTGTTCAATTCCAAATTGAGGTAGCCGTTAAAGGTGAGTTTCTGAGTATCTTCATCCGTGGCAAAACCGAGTATCCCATCAAAAAGGTTGTTGTTTTGTTTTTCGAGATAAAAATAAACGATTGTGGAATCTTTTCTGAAAAGTGCTTCGGGGGGTTTTATGGTTGAAACAAAACCCAGACTGTTCAAGTTTTCGTTTTGTTCCACCAATTTCTTTTGGTTGAAAACCTTTCCTTTTTGTATTCCCGCATAGTATTTCAAAAATGAACGGGGGAATTTTTCATATCCTTTAACGATAATGGAATCTACAGTCCGGATGTTTCCATTGTCCACAAACAAACTGGCAGACAGATTGTCATTTTCATCTTTTTCAAATCCGGTCAGTTTTATTCGAGCAAATGCATTCCCTTTCTGGGCGCGAAGCGCCGTGAGTTTTCGCAATGAATTTGGAATCGTTTCAAAAGGAAGTGTAAAATAGGTTTCGGTAATTTCAGAAGAAACTAGTTGTAATTCTTTTCTGCTGAAATCTTCTTCGTAGTATAAAACTTTCAGTTCGCTGTATTTTTTTCCGAAGAAAAAATCCGCAATATAACTGCTGTCGTTTTCTTTTTTAAGCTGAAGTAGTTCACTTTCAATAAAACCCATACGCTGGATTTTTAGGAAAAGTGAATCGGTTTCCTTTTTAAGGGAAAGATAATCTTTAAAAGAAGTATTCATCCGCAGCGAATCTTTCATCGCTTGTGAGATTGGTCTTTCGGCCTTTATGGAAAGGGTGAGTTCCTGTGCCTTTATTCCGAAGGTAAAACAAGTATATATATTAAGGTATAGAAAAAGGTATATAAAGTGCTTCAAATTAGTATTCAGTATTTAGTGATCTGTTCAGAAGTCAGTAAGCAGTAGCAGTTGACGAAAAACTGAGCGTATCTGGCCCACCGCCATCCAGCTTCCATCTTCTACCATCCTGCATCATGCATCCCCAAAATTAACGTTTCAACTTGCCATTTCATATTCAAATGAAAAAAATAATGAATGTATGTTGAAAATTAATTCAGGAAGGTTTGATTAGTCTAAAAAAAATTCTACATTTGCATCCCCTAAAAATAGGGGTGTTTTATTTTTAAACAGTAATAATACATATTTTATATGCCAACAATTTCACAATTAGTACGTAAAGGAAGAACCAAAATAACCAAGAAGAGTAAATCGGTTGCTTTGGATTCGTGCCCACAACGTCGTGGTGTTTGTACGCGTGTATATACTACTACACCTAAGAAACCAAACTCTGCTATGCGTAAAGTAGCAAGGGTTAGGCTTACAAACGGTAAGGAAGTAAACGCATACATCCCAGGCGAAGGTCACAATCTCCAAGAGCACTCGATAGTATTGGTTAGAGGTGGAAGGGTAAAAGATTTGCCAGGTGTTAGGTACCACATTGTTCGTGGAGCTTTAGACACCGCAGGTGTTGCAGGCCAAACGCAACGTAAATCTAAGTACGGTGCAAAACGCCCAAAGAAGTAAAAATGAAAACGGGTTGATAGTTAATTATTTTTACAATTAGCATTTAGCCATTAACAACAAACAAATGAGAAAAAGACAGGCCAAAAAAAGACCCCTTTTACCGGATCCAAGGTTTAACGACCAATTGGTTACGCGTTTCGTTAACAACATGATGTGGGACGGAAAAAAGAGTGTGGCTTTCAAAGTTTTCTATGATGCCATTGACATTGTAGATGAAAAAAAACAACAAGACGACGAAAAAACTGCGTTGGAGCTTTGGAAAGATGCGCTTTCCAATATCATGCCCCACGTAGAGGTGCGTAGTCGTAGAGTTGGTGGGGCAACCTTCCAAATTCCTATGCAAATACGACCAGACCGTAAAATTGCAACTGCAATGAAATGGTTAATTACCTATTCAAGAAAAAGAAACGAGAAATCCATGGCTGCGAAACTTGCCGGTGAAATTCTTGCAGCTGCCAAAGAAGAAGGCGCTGCTGTTAAGAAACGTATGGATACCCATAAAATGGCAGAAGCTAACAAAGCATTCTCACATTTCAGATTCTAATAAATGGCACAAAGAGATTTAAAATACACAAGAAATATCGGGATTGCTGCGCATATTGATGCTGGCAAAACCACAACTACAGAACGCATCCTATTTTATACAGGCGTAAGCCATAAGCTTGGTGAAGTTCATGATGGAGCCGCAACCATGGACTGGATGGAGCAGGAGCAGGAGCGTGGTATTACCATTACTTCAGCTGCTACCACTTGTAAATGGAAGTTCCCAATGGAGAACGCCGAGGTGCTCCCTGAAACAAAAGAATACAACTTTAACATTATAGATACTCCCGGCCACGTGGATTTTACCGTTGAAGTAAACCGCTCGCTGCGTGTACTTGATGGCTTGGTGTTTCTTTTTAGTGCAGTAGATGGTGTTGAGCCACAATCTGAAACTAACTGGAGGCTTGCTGATAACTATAAAGTACCCCGTATTGGTTTTGTTAACAAAATGGACCGTTCTGGAGCTAACTTTATGGCTGTTTGTCAACAAGTAAAAGATATGTTGGGTTCCAATGCGGTGCCTATTGTATTAAATATTGGCGAGGAAGATAGTTTCAGAGGGATTATTGATCTTGTTAAGAACCGTGCTGTTATTTTTCACGATGAATCGTTCGGTGCTACATTTGACGTTATTGAAATTCCTGAAGATTTAAAAGCAGAAGCAAAATTGTTACGCGGTAAACTTATAGAGGAAGTTGCTGCCTATGACGAAAAGCTGCTTGAAAAATATATGGAAGATGAAGACTCTATCACTGAGGATGAAATCCATGCTGCACTTCGTGCTGCCGTGATGGATATGAGTATCATCCCAATGGTATGTGGTTCTTCATTTAAAAATAAAGGTGTTCAGTTTCTTTTAGATGCTGTGTGCCGTTACTTGCCTTCGCCAATGGATAAAGAAGGTATTATAGGTATTAATCCAGATACTGAAAAAGAAGAAATCCGCAAGCCGGATGTTTCTGCTCCTTTTGCAGCATTGGCATTTAAGATTGCTACAGATCCTTTTGTGGGTCGTTTGGCATTCTTCCGTGTGTATTCTGGCCGTTTGGATGCAGGTTCTTATATTTTGAACAATCGTTCAGGCAAAAAAGAGCGTATTTCACGTATCTACCAAATGCATTCCAACAAACAAAATGCTATCGATTTTATCGAAGCTGGAGATATTGGAGCAGCAGTTGGTTTTAAAGATATTAAGACTGGAGACACCATGTCTGACGAAAAACACCCAATTGTTTTGGAAAGCATGAACTTCCCCGATCCAGTAATTGGTATCGCGGTTGAGCCTAAAACTAAGGTGGATGTGGATAAATTGGGTATGGCTTTATCAAAACTTGCCGAAGAAGACCCAACGTTCCAAGTACGTACAGACGAAGCTTCCGGACAGACAATTATTTCTGGAATGGGTGAACTTCACTTGGATATTATCGTAGACCGTTTACGTCGCGAATTCAAAGTGGAGGTTAATCAAGGTCAACCCCAAGTTGAATATAAAGAGGCTATCACAAAAGTTGCCGAACACAGAGAGGTTTATAAAAAACAATCTGGTGGTCGTGGTAAATTTGCCGATATCGTATTTACCCTTGAACCAGCCGAGGAAGGAAAAATAGGTTTGGAATTCGTAAACGCCGTGAAAGGTGGTAACGTACCAAAAGAATTTATTCCTGCTGTTGAAAAAGGTTTCAAACAAGCAATGGTCAATGGCCCCCTTGCAGGTTTTGAAGTTGACAGTATGAAGGTTACTTTAAAGGACGGATCTTTCCACCCTGTGGATTCTGATGCACTGTCTTTTGAACTTGCTGCAAAAATTGGCTTCAGAGAAGTTGCCAAAAAAGCAGGAGCTGTAATCCTTGAGCCAATTATGAAACTTGAGGCGCTTACGCCAGAAGAATACATGGGTGATATTGTTGGTGACCTTAACCGTCGTCGTGGTACAATCACTAATATGAGTGACCGCGCCGGAGCAAAAGTTATCAAGGCTGAAGTGCCACTTTCTGAAATGTTTGGTTATGTAACAACATTAAGAACACTTTCATCTGGACGTGCAACTTCAACAATGGAATTTTCACATTATGCTGAAACACCTTCTAATATTTCAGAAAGTGTTATAGCAGCAGCAAGAGGAACCGCTAACGTAAATTAATTTCAGCAATGAGTCAAAAAATAAGAATAAAACTAAAATCTTACGATCACAATTTGGTGGACAAATCTGCTGAAAAAATCGTTAAGACCGTAAAGAGTACCGGAGCTGTAGTTACAGGACCAATTCCTTTACCAACACACAAAAAGATCTTTACTGTTTTGCGTTCTCCACACGTGAACAAGAAAAGTAGAGAGCAATTCCAATTAAGTTCTTACAAAAGACTTTTGGATATCTACAGTTCTTCTTCAAAAACAATTGACGCTCTAATGAAATTAGAGTTGCCAAGTGGTGTAGAAGTAGAGATAAAAGTGTGATAGAAACGCAATATATTGCGTCTGTACAGGATGCAAAATATGCTTCAAAACATGTCCCGAGCTGCGAGCGGAGGAAAAACGGAAACAAAATAATATTCAGGGTTGAATTTATTTTGACCCTGTTTTTTTGAATAAAAGTTTAAATAAGTAATAATCAATAAATAATTAAATATGTCTGGGTTAATTGGAAGAAAGATAGGGATGACCAGCATCTTTGACGAGAACGGAAAAAACATTCCCTGTACCGTTATAGAAGCAGGACCCTGTGTTGTCACCCAAGTCAGAACCATAGAGGTTGACGGGTACAATGCTCTTCAACTTGGTTTCGATGACAAGAAGACTGTAACTAAAGCTGCCGAAGGGCATGCCAAAAAAGCAGGAACCGTTGCAAAACGCAAAGTCGCCGAATTCAAGGGATTTGAAGAAAAATACAAATTAGGTGACACAATTACTGTGGAGCATTTTATTGAAGGTGAATTCGTGGATATTGCGGGTACATCTAAAGGTAAAGGTTTCCAAGGGGTTGTGAAACGTCACGGTTTTGCCGGTGTTGGTCAAGCCACACACGGGCAGCACAACCGTTTGCGCGCACCAGGTTCTATTGGAGCTGCATCATATCCTGCGAGAGTTTTCAAAGGAATGCGTATGGCTGGCCAAATGGGTAACGAAAGAGTAAAAGTTGAAAATTTAAGAGTTTTGAAAGTAGTTCCTGAAAAGAATCTACTTGTGGTTAAAGGAGCAGTTCCTGGCCATAAAAACGCTTATGTAATGATCGAGAAATAATGAAGGTAGCTGTATTAGACATAAACGGAAAAGACACAGGCCGGAAAGTTGAACTTTCTGCAGATGTGTTCGGAATAGAGCCTAACAATCACGCGGTTTACCTTGATGTGAAGCAATACCTTGCCAATCAAAGACAAGGAACTCACAAAGCAAAGGAACGCGCTGAGATTTCTGGTTCTACCAGAAAGATAAAGAAACAAAAAGGAACTGGTACTGCCCGTGCGGGTAGCATCAAGTCTGGTGTATTTAGAGGTGGTGGTAGAATGTTTGGACCTCGTCCACGTAGCTACTCCTTCAAATTGAACAAAAACCTAAAGCGTTTGGCGCGTAAATCTGCCCTATCGATGAAGGCGAATGATAAGGCCATTTTTGTATTGGAAGACCTAAATTTTGACGCTCCAAAAACCAAGAGTTTTACTGCGGTTTTGAACAGTTTAGGGCTTAATGACAAAAAATCTTTATTTGTGTTGGGAGACTTAAATAATAATGTATATTTGTCCTCTCGCAATTTGAAAGGTACTGAAGTTATAACTAACTCACAATTAAGTACTTACAAAATTATGAATGCAAACAGTTTAGTGCTGTTTGAAGGTTCTTTGGAAGGAATTGAAACAAACTTAAGTAAATAGAAACAAGATGAACATCTTAATTAAACCTATAATTACGGAAAAAGCTACCAAGGCTGCTGAAGACAAAAATGTTTTTGGCTTTGTAGTAAACCCAAAGGCGAATAAGGTAGAAATCAAGAAAGCGGTGGAAACTGCTTACGGAGTTTCTGTTGAAAAAGTTCGCACAATGAATGTCCGCCCCGATAGGAAGACCCGTTTTACAAAAACAGGTGTCCAAACTGGTAAAACGAACGCTTACAAAAAAGCAATCGTACAGGTGGCGGAAGGTGATACAATAGATTTTTACAGCAACATCTAAGGAAACTTAGATTTAATTAGACACAAATGTCAGTAAGAAAATTAAAACCAATCACCCCAGGTCAGCGTTTTAGGGTTGTAAATGGTTTTGACGCCATTACAACCGATAAGCCGGAGAAGTCTTTACTTGCTCCGAACAAACGATCTGGTGGTAGAAACAGTCAAGGAAAAATGACCATGCGCTATATAGGTGGTGGTCATAAAAAGAAATATCGAATTATCGATTTTAAACGCGACAAAGCGGGCATCCCTGCTGAAGTTGCAAGTATTCAATACGATCCAAACCGTACTGCATTTATCGCACTTTTAAACTATCAAGATGGTGAAAAGCGATATGTAATTGCACAGAACGGACTACAAGTTGGGCAAAACATCCTTTCGGGTGAAGGCGTATCTCCAGAAATTGGAAACGCAATGCCACTTTCAGCTATTCCATTAGGTACTATTATTTCCTGCATCGAGCTTCGTCCCGGTCAAGGAGCCATAATGGCCAGAAGTGCTGGTGCTTTTGCACAGTTGATGGCCCGTGATGGAAAATATGCTACCGTAAAACTTCCTTCAGGCGAAACCCGATTGATATTGGTAAACTGTATGGCTACCATTGGGGCCGTTTCAAACAGTGATCACCAATTATTGGTTTCTGGTAAAGCCGGTAGAAGCAGATGGTTGGGTAGAAGACCACGCACAAGGCCAGTAGTGATGAACCCAGTAGATCACCCGATGGGTGGTGGTGAGGGTCGCGCTTCAGGAGGTCACCCACGTTCTAGAAAAGGTATCCCTGCAAAAGGTTACAGAACCCGTACTAAAACGAAAGCAAGTAATAAATATATCTTAGAACGAAGAAAGAAATAAGTTATGGCAAGATCGTTAAAAAAAGGACCGTTCGTTCATTACAAATTAGATAAGAAAGTTCAACAAAACGTTGAGGATAACAAGAAAACCGTAATCAAAACTTGGTCACGTGCTTCTATGATTACTCCAGATTTTGTTGGCCAAACCATCGCTGTACACAACGGACGCCAATTTGTTCCTGTGTATGTAACAGAAAACATGGTTGGACATAAACTAGGAGAATTTTCACCTACAAGATCATTCCGTGGTCACGCAGGTGCTAAAAACAAAGGAAAAAAATAATAGGCCATGGGAGTTCGTAAAAGAGAAAGAGCAGAAGCAACCAAGGAAGCAAAGAAGACAATGTACTTTGCCAAATTGAACAATTGCCCCACTTCACCAAGAAAAATGCGTTTAATGGCAGACTTGGTTCGTGGTGAAAAAATAGACAAAGCACTTAGTATTTTGAAGTTTAGTTCAAAAGAATCTTCACGCAAATTGGAGAAACTACTTTTGTCTGCCATCAACAACTGGCAACAAAAAAACGAGGACGCTTCAGTAGAAGATGCAGATCTTTTTGTTAAGGAAATCCGTGTGGATGGGGGAACAATGTTGAAAAGACTTCGCCCTGCACCGCAAGGCCGCGCACACAGAATTAGAAAGCGCTCCAACCACGTAACACTGGTATTGGCAGCTAACGATAACACACAAAGCAAGTAATTAAATGGGACAGAAGACAAATCCAATCGGAAATCGCCTGGGTATCATTAGAGGTTGGGAATCCAACTGGTATGGAGGCAACGACTACGGCGATAAATTGGCCGAAGACGACAAGATTAGAAAATATGTTCACGCACGTTTAAGTAAAGCTAGTGTGAGTAGAGTAATTATTGAGCGTACGCTTAAGCTTGTAACCGTTACTATAACCACTGCCCGTCCCGGTATCATTATCGGTAAAGGTGGCCAGGAAGTAGACAAGCTAAAAGAAGAGCTTAAGAAAATTACAGATAAAGATGTACAGATCAACATCCACGAGATCAAAAGACCTGAGCTTGATGCATTTTTGGTAGCTGCAAGTATTGCACGCCAAATTGAAAGCCGTATTTCATACCGTCGTGCCATTAAAATGGCAATTGCGGCAACAATGCGAATGAATGCAGAAGGTATTAAAGTTCAAATCTCTGGCCGTTTGAATGGCGCTGAAATGGCACGTTCAGAATCTTACAAAGAAGGTCGTATTCCTTTATCAACTTTTAGAGCCGATATTGACTACGCTTTAGTTGAGGCACACACTACTTATGGTAGACTGGGTGTTAAAGTATGGATTATGAAAGGCGAAGTATATGGAAAGAGAGAGCTTTCCCCACTAGTTGGTCTTGCCACTGGCAAAACTAAGAGTGGTGGTGGAAAAGGAGCTCCAGCAGGACGCGGTGGCAACAAAGCTCGTCGCAGAAAGTAATTTTTTAAATAGAAAAAAATGTTACAACCTAAAAGAACAAAGTACCGTAAACAAATGAAAGGCCGTATGAAAGGCGATGCCGGTCGTGGCAACCAGCTAGCATACGGAACCTTCGGTATAAAATCGTTGGAATCAGAATTTCTTACGGCAAGACAAATTGAAGCTGCTCGTATTGCCGCTACCCGTTTTATGAAAAGAGAAGGTTCTATCTGGATTATGATTTTTCCTGATAAGCCAATTACCAAAAAACCTCTTGAAGTACGTATGGGTAAAGGTAAAGGTGCTGTTGAATATTACGCAGCAATCGTAAAACCAGGAAGAATGCTTTTCGAAGTATCTGGTGTTACGCTTGAAACAGCGAAAGAAGCATTGCGCCTTGCAGCACAAAAGCTTCCAGTTAAAACTAAATTTGTAATGTCTCGGGATTTCCAAGCATAATTTTTTTGAACGATGAAACAATCAGAAATTAAAAAAGCAACAACGGCAGAACTTCAGGAAGCATTCGCTGACTCAAGAAAGGCCTATTCAGACCTTAAAATGGCACATACCATTTCACCGTTGGAAAACCCAGTTCAACTAAGATCTCAAAGAAGAGTCATAGCACGAATAGCGACCGAACTAACTAATAGAGAAGTGCAATAATTGTACAGCTGAAAGATGGAAGAAATTAAAAGAAACTTAAGAAAAGAACGTATAGGCGTAGTAACCAGCAACAAAATGGACAAATCCATTGTAGTTGCAGAGGTGAAAAAAATAAAACACCCTATGTACGGAAAGTTCGTAACGAAAACTAAAAAGTACGTTGCGCACGACGAAACAAACAATTGCAACGAAGGCGATACTGTAAAGATCATGGAAACAAGACCTTTAAGTAAAACCAAATGTTGGAGATTAGTAGAAATAATTGAAAGAGCGAAGTAATTATGTTACAACAAGAATCAAGACTCAAAGTCGCAGATAATACCGGTGCTAAGGAAGTACTTACCATCCGTGTATTGGGCGGTACAAAAAGAAGGTATGCTTCTATTGGTGATAAAATTGTAGTTTCTGTTAAAGAAGCAACACCAAACGGAAGCATTAAAAAAGGCGCTGTTTCCACAGCAGTGGTAGTACGTACTGTTAAGGAAATAAGAAGGGCTGATGGTTCTTACATCCGTTTCGACGACAATGCTTGTGTCCTATTGAACCCACAGGGGGAAATGAGAGGAACACGTGTTTTCGGCCCGGTTGCAAGAGAGCTTCGCGACAAACAATTTATGAAAATAGTATCATTGGCACCAGAGGTGCTTTAATATGAATACCAAAATGGCAAAGCTTAAAATAAAATCAGGCGATACAGTAGTAGTTACTGCCGGAGACCACAAAGGTTCCGAAGGTAAAGTGATGAAAATATTCCTTGACAAAAACAAAGCAATCGTAGAAGGAGTGAACATGGTTTCAAAACATGAGAAGCCAAGCGCAAAAAACCCACAAGGTGGAATTGCGAAAAAAGAAGCTCCTATCCATATTTCAAACCTTTCATTGGTTGATCCAAAATCTGGAAAAGCAACACGTGTAGGGTACAAAACCGAAAATGGTAAAAAAGTACGGTTTTCAAAACAATCGAATCAAGCAATATAGTTATGGCATATTCACCAAGACTTAAAGAAGAGTACAAAAGTAGAGTGATTAACGCACTCACCGACGAATTTGGTTACAAAAACGTCATGCAGGTACCAAAATTGGAGCGTATTGTTGTTTCCCGCGGTGTGGGTGCAGCAGTTGCTGACAAAAAACTTATTGACTATTCAGTTGATGAGTTTACAAAGATAACCGGGCAAAAAGCGATTTCAACAAACTCTAAAAAAGACGTTGCAAACTTCAAACTTCGTAAGGGCATGCCTATTGGTGTGAAAGTTACGTTGCGCGGAGAGCGTATGTACGAATTTTTGGATAGGTTGGTCACTTCGGCTTTGCCAAGGGTACGCGACTTTAACGGAATTAAAGCAACCGGTTTTGACGGAAGAGGAAACTACTCTTTGGGAATCACCGAGCAAATTATCTTCCCAGAAATCGATATCGATAAAGTGAAGAAAATTGAAGGAATGAACATTACGTTCATCACTTCTGCTAATACCGATAAAGAAGCAAAATCATTATTACAAGAATTGGGATTACCCTTTAAAAAGAACTAAGAGATGGCTAAAGAATCAATGAAAGCCCGCGAGGTAAAAAGACAAAAAACGGTAGCAAAATATGCGGCCAAACGCAAAGCTTTAAAAGAAGCTGGCGATTGGGAAGGTTTGCAAAAACTACCAAAAAATGCCTCCCCAGTTCGTTTGCACAACCGTTGCAAACTTACCGGAAGACCAAGAGGATATATGCGAACTTTTGGAGTTTCACGTGTAATGTTTCGTGAAATGGCAAATTCAGGGTTAATTCCAGGAGTGCGAAAAGCGTCTTGGTAAGAACAGGCTTTTCTGCTCAAAAGAATAAAGTATAAACTGGTTGAAGGTTCAGAATAGTCTGAAAACCACTTCCGCAAATTCAAATAAATGAATACAGATCCAATTTCAGATTATCTAACAAGGATTAGAAATGCTGCGAAAGCCGGACATCGCGTTGTAGAGATTCCAGCTTCAAATCTTAAAAAGGAGATTACAAAAATCCTTTTTGATCAAGGTTACATTTTAAGCTACAAGTTTGATGACGAAAGTACCCCACAAGGTATCATCAAAATTGCGTTGAAATACGATAAGCTTTCCAAAGAATCAGTGATCAAGAAAATTCAAAGAATAAGTAAACCCGGTTTACGTAAATACGCAAGTTCAACAGAACTTCCTCGCGTGCTTAACGGTCTTGGTATTGCTATTGTTTCAACTTCTTCAGGAGTAATGACAGGCAAACAAGCAAAAGCACAAAATGTAGGTGGTGAAGTATTGTGTTACGTTTACTAAATAATAGACAAAAGAAATGTCAAGAATAGGTAAAAACCCGGTAGTAATCCCACAAGGAGTTACAGTTGATATAAAAGACAACGTAATTACCGTAAAAGGAAAATTAGGCGAGTTAACTCAGGAATATGATTCTGAGATAACCGTAAAAGTAGAAGACGGACACGTATTGGTAGAACGCCCTTCAGATTCTAAAGACCACACTGCAAAGCACGGTCTATACAGATCTTTGATCAACAATATGATTGAAGGTGTAAGCAAAGGATGGACCAAGGATTTGGAATTGGTAGGTGTGGGTTACCGCGCCAGTAACCAAGGCCAAAAATTGGATTTGGCTTTAGGATTTTCACACAACATCGTTTTGGAAATCGCTCCAGAAGTAAAAGTGGAAACCGTATCTGATAAAGGTAAAAACCCAATCATAAAATTAACTTCACACGACAAACAATTGGTAGGACAAGTAGCGGCAAAAATTCGTGCTTTCCGTAAACCAGAGCCTTACAAAGGAAAAGGGATTAAGTTTGTTGGTGAACAATTAAGAAGAAAAGCAGGTAAATCTGCATAACAAATAGAGTTATGGCATTATCAAAGTACGAAAGAAGAGAGCGCTTGCGCATGCGAATCAGAAAAACGGTTGAGGGGACCGAAAGTCGCCCACGTTTGGCTGTTTTCCGCAGCAACAAAGAAATATACGCTCAGATTATTGACGATGTAAATGGAAAGACCATTACTGCCGCATCTTCAAGAGATAAAGAAATTGACGCTTCAAAAGTAAACAAAACTGAAGCTGCAAAGTTAGTAGGAAAGGCAATCGCAGAAAAAGCTGTTAAAGCTGGTGTAGACACCATTGCTTTTGACAGGGGCGGTTACCTATACCACGGAAGAGTAAAATCATTAGCTGAAGGTGCACGCGAAGGTGGCCTTAAATTCTAAGTCATATTATGTATCGAGATTATAAAAACGTAGAATTAGTAAAACCAGGAGGTCTGGAATTGAAAGACCGTTTGGTAGGTGTACAACGTGTAACCAAGGTAACCAAAGGTGGTCGTGCCTTCGGATTTTCAGCTATTGTTGTTGTTGGAGACGAAAAAGGAGTGGTTGGACAAGGTCTTGGGAAATCCAAGGATGTTGCCAGTGCAATAGCAAAAGCTATTGAGGATGCCAAGAAAAACTTGGTTCGCATTCCACTTAACAAAGTGACTCTTCCACACGAACAAAAAGGAAAATACGGCGGAGCTCGTGTTAACCTTCTTCCAGCCGCGCCTGGTACTGGAGTTATTGCTGGTGGTGCTGTGCGTGCCGTTTTGGAAGCAGTAGGAGTTCACGATGTATTGTCAAAATCTCAAGGATCTTCCAACCCACACAACGTGGTAAAAGCAACTTTTGATGCCCTTTTGCAAATGCGAAGTGCACAAACCGTTGCTAACCAACGGGGAATTTCACTTGATAAAGTATTCAAAGGATAAATAGCAGAACGATGGCAAAAATTAAAGTAACAAAGGTAAAGAGCGTTATTAAACGCCCAAAAAACCAAAAGAGAATCATGGAATCTTTGGGTCTTCGCAAGATGAACCAAACGGTTGAACATGAAGATACGCCAAACATTCTTGGTATGATCAATAAAGTTAATCACTTGGTTTCTGTTGAAACTAAATAAGGACACACGAAAAAATGGATTTAAGTAACTTACAACCCGCCGCAGGATCGGTGAAAAATCAAGGCAAGCGAGTAGGTCGCGGACAAGGTTCCGGTAAAGGTGGTACAGCCACACGCGGACACAAAGGAGCAAAATCACGGTCAGGATATTCCAAGAAAATTGGATTTGAAGGTGGACAAATGCCCCTACAACGTCGTGTGCCGAAGTTTGGATTTACAAACATCAACCGCAAAGAGTACAAAGGAATCAATATTGATACTCTTCAACAATTGGTTGATGACAAGAAAATAAAAGATACCGTTGACTTTGAAACCCTATTTGGTTTGGGTCTTGCTGGAAAGAACGAAATGGTGAAGATTTTAGGTAGAGGAGAGATAAAAGCAAAGCTGAAAGTATCTGCGCACAAGTTTACTGCCTCGGCAAAAGAAGCTATTGAAGCTGCCGGAGGCGAAGTAGTAACACTGTAACAAAAAATAAGGATGAAATTTATCGAAACCTTAAAAAATGTTTGGAAAATAGAAGAGTTGCGCAATCGTATTTTGCTTACTCTTGGAATGTTATTGGTGTACCGATTTGGTGCGCAAGTAGTGCTTCCGGGAATTG
Source organism: Aequorivita sp. (assembly GCA_036724225.1). Taxonomy (GTDB): domain Bacteria; phylum Bacteroidota; class Bacteroidia; order Flavobacteriales; family Flavobacteriaceae; genus Aequorivita. The sequence continues at coordinate 16,873 of DAIMFZ010000003.1, read as the reverse complement.
ATGCAGATATGTTGGCTTCTTTTGCAGGTAAATTCAATGCCGGTGGTATTGGTGGATTGCTAAATGCATTTACCGGAGGGGCTTTTGCCAATGCTTCTGTGTTTGCATTGGGAATTATGCCATATATTTCTGCCTCCATTGTTGTACAGTTGATGCAGATTGCCGTGCCTTATCTTCAAAAATTACAGAAGGAAGGCGAAAGTGGCCGTAAGAAAATCAACCAGATTACTCGTTGGTTAACCATCGGTATCTGTTTGGTACAAGCGCCAAGTTACCTTGCAGGTCTTCCAGCAATGGGAGTTCCAGCTGAAGCTTTTGTAATGGGACAGAGCATAATGTTCTATGTTTCTTCAGTTATTATACTTGTAACAGGAACAGTATTCGCAATGTGGCTGGGTGAAAAAATCACCGATAAAGGGGTTGGTAACGGTATCTCCATACTTATTATGGTGGGTATCATTGCTCGTTTGCCACAATCATTTGCGCAGGAATTTGTTTCAAGAGTTGTAGAATCGAACGGAGGTTTGATTATGATACTCATAGAATTGGTTATCTGGTTTGTAATTATATTACTTTCAATTATGTTGGTAATGGCAGTGCGTAAGATTCCAGTTCAATATGCAAGAAGAACAGCAAGCGGTGGTTACGAAAAGAATATTTTTGGAGCACGCCAGTTCATTCCTTTAAAGTTGAACGCTTCTGGAGTAATGCCAATCATCTTTGCGCAGGCAATTATGTTTGTGCCTTCGGCAGTTGCTAGTCTTTCTGAGAGCGATTTAGCTCAAGGAATACGTGCAGCATTCAGTGATATTTTCGGACTGTGGTACAATTTGGTTTTCGCAATTTTGATTATTATATTCACCTATTTCTATACTGCAATCACGGTTCCAACCAATAAAATGGCTGATGATCTGAAACGAAGCGGTGGTTTTATTCCCGGTATCAAACCCGGAAGTCAAACTGGGGAATATCTAGATAAAATTATGTCTCAAATAACGTTGCCAGGTTCTGTGTTTTTGGCCTTGATTGCTATTTTCCCAGCATTCGTTGTAAAATTGATGGGAATCCAACAAGGTTGGGCATTGTTCTACGGTGGTACTTCACTCCTAATTATGGTGGGTGTGGCTATTGATACTATGCAACAAGTAAACTCGTATTTATTGAACCGTCATTATGATGGTTTGATGAAAAGCGGTAAAAACAGAAAGGCAGTAGCTTAAAAAAGTTGGCAGTTTACAGTCGCAGTTGGCAGTAATAAACAATAACAATAAAGAATAGACAATATATTAAATGGCAAAACAAAGCGCAATAGAACAAGATGGAAGTATAGTGGAAGCACTATCAAACGCGATGTTCCGTGTTGAATTGGAAAATGGTCATATTGTAACAGCGCACATTTCGGGCAAGATGCGTATGCACTACATAAAATTATTGCCCGGTGATAAAGTAAAATTAGAAATGAGCCCTTATGATTTAAGTAAGGCAAGAATAACGTATAGATACTAATACAATGAAAGTTAGAGCATCCGTAAAGAAAAGAAGTGCCGACTGCAAGATTGTTCGCAGAAAAGGCAGATTATATGTAATTAACAAAAAGAACCCAAAGTTCAAACAAAGACAAGGATAAGTTATGGCAAGAATCGCAGGTGTAGATATCCCGAAGCACAAAAGGGGTGTAATCGCGTTAACGTATATCTTCGGTATCGGTAAAAGCCGTGCCCAAGATATTCTGAAAAAAGCCGAGGTTAACGAAGACAAAAAAGTAAGCGAATGGAACGATGATGAAATCGGAGCTATTCGTGACGCTGTAGGGTCTTTCAAAATCGAAGGTGAATTACGTAGTGAAGTTCAATTGAGCATTAAACGCTTAATGGATATTGGTTGTTACAGAGGTATTCGTCACAGATCGGGTCTTCCTTTAAGAGGACAGCGTACAAAGAATAACTCTCGTACCAGAAAAGGAAAACGTAAAACTGTTGCTAACAAGAAAAAAGCAACTAAATAAAACCTAGAGTTATGGCAAAGACAACGTCTAAGACAACAAAAACAGTTAAAAAACGCAAGGTTAATGTTGAATCTGTTGGTGAAGCACACATTACTGCTTCCTTCAACAACATTATCGTTTCGTTGACAAATAAAGGTGGAGATGTTATCTCTTGGTCCTCGGCCGGTAAAATGGGCTTCCGTGGATCAAAGAAAAACACTCCTTATGCAGCTCAATTGGCTTCAGAAGATTGTGCAAAAATTGCACACGACGCCGGTTTGCGTAAAGTAAAAGTTTACGTAAAAGGGCCAGGAAACGGTAGAGAATCTGCAATACGTTCCATCCACAACGCAGGAATTGAAGTTACCGAAATCATCGATGTTACTCCAATGCCGCACAATGGATGTCGTCCTCCTAAAAGAAGAAGAGTTTAATTAATTATAAATATCAATCTGAAGGATTAAAGAACTAAAGGATTAACGTAAGACCTTAATTTAGTTTTCCTTCATAACCTTAAATTAGAAATGGCAAGATATACTGGTCCAAAAACTAAAATCGCCCGTAAGTTCGGGGAAGCAATCTTCGGAGATGACAAATCTTTCGAAAAAAGAAACTACCCTCCAGGGCAACACGGTAACGCGCGTCGTCGTGGTAAAAAATCTGAATACGCAATCCAGCTTGCTGAAAAGCAAAAAACAAAATACACCTATGGTATCTTGGAGCGTCAGTTCAGAAACATGTTCAAAAAAGCAACAGCAGCTCCCGGAATTACTGGTGCCGTATTGCTTCAAATGTGTGAGTCACGTTTGGATAACGTAGTGTACAGAATGGGAATTTCCCCAAGTCGCTCAGGTGCCAGACAATTGGTATCTCACCGTCATATCACTGTTAATGGTGAAAAAGTAAACATTCCATCGTACCAGTTGAAATCTGGAGATGTAGTGGCCGTTAGAGAGAAGTCAAAATCTCTTGAGGCAATCAACAATTCATTGTCAAATGCAAATCATGTTTACGAGTGGATCACTTGGAACGGCGATAAAAAGGAAGGAACTTTTGTTTCTATCCCAGATCGTATCCAAATCCCAGAAAACATCAATGAGCAATTGATCGTGGAACTATATTCTAAATAATAAAAAAACAGAAAGTCAATTATGGCAGTATTTAGTTTTCAGAAGCCTGATAAAGTTATAATGGTGAATTCCACCGATTTCGAAGGGAAATTTGAATTTCGCCCTTTGGAACCAGGTTACGGACTTACCGTTGGTAACGCATTAAGACGCGTATTACTTTCCTCATTGGAAGGATTCGCTATCACTTCGGTTCGCATCGAAGGCGTAGATCACGAATTTTCTACCATTGCAGGAGTAGTGGAAGATGTTACCGAAATTATTTTGAACCTGAAACAGGTTCGTTTCAAAAGACAGATTGACGAAATAGACAACGAAACCGTTACTATTTCTACTTCTGGAAACGAGCAGTTAAAGGCGGGTGATTTCCAAAAATTCATTTCAGGTTTCCAAGTATTGAACCCAGAATTGGTTCTATGCAATATGGATAAGAAAGTGAACCTTAATATGGAAATCACTATTGAAAAAGGTCGCGGTTATGTTCCTGCTGAAGAGAACAAAAAAGCGAATGCTCCTTTGGGAACCATCTTTACAGATTCTATCTACACTCCAATAAAAAATGTGAAGTACAGCATTGAAAACTTCCGTGTAGAGCAGAAAACAGATTACGAAAAATTAGTTTTCGAAATCATTACAGACGGATCTATTCACCCAAAAGATGCTTTGACCGAAGCTGCAAAAACATTGATTCACCACTTTATGTTGTTCAGCGATGAGCGCATCACTTTGGAGGCCGATGAAATTGCACAAACTGAAACTTATGATGAGGAATCCCTCCATATGCGTCAGTTGCTTAAAACTAAATTGGTAGATATGGACCTTTCGGTTCGTGCGCTAAACTGTTTGAAAGCTGCAGAGGTTGATACTTTGGGAGACCTAGTATCCTTCAACAAAAACGACTTGATGAAATTCCGCAACTTCGGCAAAAAATCGCTTACTGAGCTTGAAGAGCTTGTAAACGTGAAAGGCCTAAACTTTGGGATGGATCTAGCAAAATATAAATTAGATAAAGATTAGTTAATACGTCATATTTTGCTCCCCAAAATGGGTTGATGCAAGATGAGGATTAAAACAAAAATGTCATGAGACACGGAAAAAAAATAAATCACTTAGGTAGAAAAACCGCCCACAGACATTCAATGTTGGCAAACATGGCTTGTTCACTTGTTGAACACAAACGTATCAACACCACTGTAGCGAAAGCGAAAGCATTGAAACAATTTGTAGAGCCATTGGTAACAAAATCTAAAGAAGACACCACACACAACCGTCGTTTGGTTTTTGCAAAAATGCGTCAAAAAGATGCTGTTGCAGAACTTTTCAGAACCGTTGCGCCAAAAGTTGGTGACCGTCCGGGAGGTTACACCCGTATCATTAAATTGGGTAACCGTCTAGGTGATAACGCTGATATGGCAATGATAGAGCTTGTAGATTTCAACGAACTTTACAACGCTGGCAAAGCTACCAAAAAGAAAACTACTCGTAGAAGTCGTCGTGGAGGTAGTACAGAAACCGTAGTTGCTGCTGCACCAGCTGCAAAAGCCGCTCCAGCAACCACTTCCGAAAATGCTAAGGTGGACGAAGGAAAAGAATCCACCACCGCTAAAGTTAAAAAGGAAGAAGGAAAAGAAGAAGAATAAATGAATTTGAATTCATTAAATAACAAAGGGATAAGCGTTTTCGTTTATCCCTTTTTTTTATACTATTTTTGCAAAGAATTTTGAGAAACCTAAATTGTTACCCTGAGCTTGTCGAAGGGTTGAAACCCTTCAAAGAATGAAATACCAAACACGAAAAAAAGCACTTATTTTACTGGCAGACGGAACCATTTTCTTCGGAAAAGCGGTTGGCAACAAAGAAGGTTCAGCCTTCGGCGAAGTTTGTTTTAATACCGGAATGACGGGCTACCAAGAAATTTTTACAGATCCATCATACTTCGGTCAGATTATGGTTGCCACTAACGCTCACATTGGGAATTATGGCGTCAATAAAGATGAAGTAGAATCTGACGGAATAAAAATCGCTGGCTTGGTGGTGCGCAATTTCAGCTATCATTATTCACGTCCCGCTGCAGATGATTCTTTGGAAGAATTTATAAATAAAAATAACCTGCTTGCAATTAGCGATGTTGATACCAGAGCTTTAGTGTGTTATATTCGCGACAATGGCGCAATGAATGCAGTTATTTCCACAGAAGTAGATAATATTGAAGGGTTAAAAAAACAGTTGGCAGCTGTGCCAAATATGAACGGTTTGGAACTCGCTTCAAAAGTTTCCACAAAAGAAGCCTATTTTTTCGGAAATGAAAATGCCAAGTATAAAGTTTCAGCATTGGATTTAGGAATAAAGAAAAATATCCTTCGCAGACTTGCTGAACGCGATTGCTACATTATGGTGTTTCCTTACAATGCATCTTTTCCAGAAATGGAAGCATTTAATCCTGATGGATATTTCATTTCCAACGGACCTGGTGATCCAGAACCACTTCATACTGCTATAGAAGTTGTAAAAACTATTTTAGAAAAAGAATTACCCATGTTTGGAATCTGTTTGGGGCACCAACTTCTTGCCTTGGCCAATGGAATTTCAACTTATAAAATGCACAACGGCCACCGCGGTATTAATCATCCCGTAATGAATTTAATATCCGGTAAAGGCGAAATCACTTCCCAAAACCACGGTTTTGCAATTAACAGGGAAGAAGCGGAAGCCAATCCAAACATAGAAATAACACATGAACATCTAAATGACCACACTGCTGCTGGTATACGAGTGATAAATAAACCGGCATTTTCAGTGCAGTACCATCCCGAAGCCAGCCCTGGTCCACACGATGCTTCATATCTTTTTGATCAATTCATCGAAAGTATTGAAAATCACAAACTGCAAACTGTATAAAATATTCTAGACCTCACAGGTTTTCAAAACCTGTGAGGTCTTTACAATTAACACATAACCATTAACACATAACAACACAGCAATGAGCATCATTATCGACATCAAAGCCAGACAAATCTTCGATTCCAGAGGAAACCCAACCATAGAAGTTGACGTAATTACCGAACACGGTTTTATGGGCCGGGCGGCAGTTCCTTCGGGAGCTTCAACGGGCGAGCACGAAGCCGTTGAACTTCGCGACGGCGGAAAGGATTATATGGGCAAAGGTGTTCTTAAGGCTGTTGAAAACGTAAATGGAAAAATTGCGGGAACTCTATTGGGTGTTTCTGTTTTTGAGCAAGAGCTTATTGATAAAATAATGATCGATTTGGACGGCACAAAAAACAAATCAAAACTTGGCGCCAATGCAATTCTTGGAGCTTCTTTGGCCTGTGCAAAAGCTGCAGCCAACGAATTGGGAATGCCATTGTATCGTTACGTAGGCGGTGTGAGCGCCAAAACGCTTCCCGTGCCAATGATGAACATTATCAACGGAGGTTCACACAGTGATGCGCCAATCGCTTTTCAGGAATTTATGATAATGCCTGTGAAAGCGAAGAGCTTCACCCACGCTATGCAAATGGGATCCGAAATATTTCACAACCTTAAAAAAGTATTGCATGACCGTGGTTTGAGTACGGCTGTTGGTGACGAAGGTGGTTTCGCACCAACCTTAAACGGAACCGAAGATGCGTTGGATACCATTGCAAAAGCAGTAAAAAAAGCTGGCTACAAATTGGGTACCGATGTGATGATAGCATTGGATTGCGCCGCTGCGGAATTCTATGTGAAGAAAAAATACGATTACACCAAGTTTGAAGGCGAAAAAGGAAAAATCCGATCCTCAAAGGAACAGGCAGATTATTTGGCAGAATTATGCCAAAAGTATCCAATTATTTCAGTAGAGGACGGCATGGATGAAAACGATTGGGAAGGTTGGAAATATTTAACTGAAAAAATTGGCAATAAAGTACAGCTTGTTGGCGACGATCTTTTTGTTACAAATGTGGAAAGACTTTCACGCGGTATTTCAGAAAAAATAGCCAATTCAATTTTAATAAAAGTGAATCAAATCGGGACGCTGACTGAAACTATCGCTGCCGTAAATATGGCCCATAATGCGGGGTATACCTCAGTAATGAGCCACAGAAGTGGGGAAACAGAGGACAATACGATTGCAGATTTGGCTGTTGCACTTAATTGTGGACAAATTAAAACCGGTTCCGCTTCGCGAAGTGATAGAATGGCGAAGTACAATCAATTGCTCAGAATAGAGGAGCAGCTTGGTGAAGTTGCCTATTTTCCACAGCGAAATGCTTTTAAAATATAGCTTGTGATCAATACTTTGAAAAACCTCTCTAATCGTGAGGTTTTTTATAATTCATAAAATAGTCTTATAACCTATGATTTAAGGTTTTTTTAACCTAAGATAGCCTCCAATTGTTAAAAAAATCGTTTTAGATTTCGTAATTTAGCATTTCTGAATAAATTAAAAACACACAATAATTTTATGGCAAAGATGGCAACCGTCGAGATAGATGGTAAAAAATATGAGTTCCCCATTGTGGAAGGAACAGAAAACGAATTGGGAATAGATATAAGAAATCTTCGAAGCGATACCAATGGGGTAGTAACCCTTGATCCAGGATATAAGAACACAGGTGCTTGCGAGAGTGCCATCACGTTTTTGGATGGTGAAAAGGGAATTTTGCGTTACCGTGGATATGCAATCGAGGAACTTGCAGAAAAAGCACATTTCTTGGAAGTTTGTTATCTTCTAATTTTTGGTGAATTGCCCACCGAGGAACAGCTCAATAAATTCCATACAGACATAAAGGCACAATCTCATGTTGATGAAGATGTAAAAAAGATTTTGGACGGTTTTCCAAAATCTGCACACCCTATGGGCGTTTTGTCTTCCTTAACTTCGGCTTTGGTAGCCTTCAATCCTTCTTCCGTAAATGTGGACAGTGAGGAAGATATGTACAAAGCCATTGTAAAAATCCTGGGAAAATTCCCCGTTTTGACTGCTTGGACTTACAGAAAACGAATGGGATTACCTTTGGATTACGGTGGAGATTCCTTGGGTTATGTAGATAACTTCCTAAAAATGATGTTCAAAAAACCTAGTGCGGACTATGTTTCTAATGAAATTGTTTTGGAAGCATTGGATAAATTATTGATTCTTCATGCAGACCACGAGCAGAATTGCTCCACTTCCACTGTGCGTATTGTTGGGTCTTCACATGCCGGATTGTTTATATCTATTTCCGCAGGTATTGCAGCATTATGGGGCCCGCTTCACGGCGGTGCCAACCAAGCGGTTATCGAAATGTTGGAAGCCATTAAGGAAGATGGTGGCGACACCAATAAATTTATGGCAAAAGCAAAAGACAAAGATGATCCCTTCCGTTTAATGGGCTTTGGGCACAGAGTTTATAAAAACTTTGACCCACGCGCCAAAATCATTAAAAAGGCTGCCGATGATGTTTTAGATAATTTAGGAATTGATGATGATGTGCTGGATATAGCCAAAGCTTTGGAAAAAGAAGCATTGGAAGATCCATACTTCGTAGATAGAAAGTTATATCCAAATGTGGATTTTTATTCGGGAATCATTTATCGCGCTTTGGGGATACCTGTTGAAATGTTCACGCCAATGTTTGCTTTGGGCCGCTTGCCGGGCTGGATTGCACAATGGAGAGAGATGCGTTTGAACAAAGAACCAATAGGCCGTCCGCGCCAAATTTATACAGGTGAAACCCTTCGGGACTTTGTTCCGGTGGAAAAAAGATAAGAACCAAGTTTTTATATATTTGAAAGCACTTCGGTATCGAGGTGCTTTTTTTATATTTGCTATATGATCAATTTAAACATCAACGACGAGGTTTCAAGATTGCGAGCCGTAGTTTTGGGTAGGGCAGACAGCAACGGCCCCGTGCCAAAACTGGAGGACGCCTATGATCCAAAATCAGCAGAGCACATTAAAGCAGGCACTTACCCAAAGGATGAAGATATGGTGCTGGAAATGGATGCCGTTGCTGAAGTTTTCAAAAAATATGATGTAAAGGTCTATAGGCCACATTCAATTAAAGATTATAACCAAATTTTCTCCCGCGATATCGCTTTTGTTATTGAGGATAAATTTATAATCGCCAATATACTCGATGACCGTTCTATGGAAATTGAAGCCATTGAGCATGTTATAAACCAAATTGATCCTTCAAAAATTATTGAATTTCCCGAGAATGCCCATATTGAAGGTGGTGATGTAATGCCGTGGGGCGATTATATTTTTGTGGGCACCTATTACGGTGAAGATTATCCGAGTTTTATTACTGCCCGCACAAATTTGAAAGCTGTGAAACATCTTCAGAAATTGTTTCCTCATAAAAAGGTAAAATCCTTCAACCTCAGAAAAAGCAATACCGTCGCTGACGAAAACGCACTGCATTTAGATTGCTGCTTTCAGCCACTGGGAAAAGGAAAGGCAATTATACACAAAGAAGGTTTTTTGATTGAGGATGAATATGAATGGCTCGTTAATTTCTTTGGAAAAGAAAACTGTTTCCACATCACAAAGCGGGAAATGTACAATATGAATAGCAACATTTTCTCCATTTCGCCCGATGTTGTCATTTCTGAAAAAAACTTCACAAGATTGAACACTTGGTTGCGCGAGCAAGGTTTTACAGTGGAAGAAGTGCCTTATTCCGAAATTGCCAAACAAGAAGGACTACTTCGTTGTACAACGATGCCTTTGGTTCGGGATTAGTTTAAAATTCTCCCTATCAATAAACTGCTTTTCGGATTAGTGAAAGTGTTCATTCTGTAAGCCATTGTAACTAAATGTTATTCCTATTAATAATTGTTACAAAGGCTTATTTAACAAAAAAACCGTCCCCTCTTTCACAAAAAATTAGTAAACTTGGCGTATCAAAATTTTAACACTTTGAAAAGATTTAACTCCCCCCTTTTATTATTGCTGTTTTTAACAGCCTTTTCTACCCTAACCGCTCAACAAAAAAACTTAAGCCTTGAAGAAATTTGGGGCGGAGCATTCCGTACCCAAGGTTTGGATGTGCTCCATTCAACGAACAACGGAAAGGAATATGCCGTTTTAAACTATGACAGACAGAACAAGGTTTCAACTGTTGATGTTTTTGATTACAAAAGCGGTGAAAAAGTACGAACGCTATTAAATACAAAAGATTTAAAAGGAATTGATTACGTTATTTCTTATGAATTCAACAAAGACGAATCCAAAATCCTTTTTTCAACGGAATTGCAGCAAATCTATAGGCGTTCCTCTCTTGGCACCTACTATGTTTACGATGTAAAAACAAAGGATTTCAGCCTCGTTTCCACCACTAAAATACAGGAACCTACTTTCAGTAATGACGGTAGCAAAATGGCCTACGGTTTTGAAAACAATCTTTACATAAAAGATTTGAATTCGGGTGAAACCAAGCAAATTACAACAGACGGCAAAAAGAACAGTATTATCAATGGCATCACCGATTGGGTTTATGAAGAAGAATTCGCTTTTGTCCGCGCTTTTGAATGGAGTGTAAAAGGCGATAAACTTGCCTACATAAAGTTTGACGAAACCGATGTGCCCGAATACACTATGGATATTTATGGAAAAAATCTGTACCCTTTTGCCGAAACCTTCAAATACCCCAAAGCAGGCGAGAACAATTCAAATGTTTCCTTACATCTTTACGACCTTTCCAGCGGAAAAACTTCCGAAGTGGATCTTTCAAAATATAACAGCTATTACATACCACGATTGCTTTGGACGGAAGACAACAATCAGTTAAGTGTACAATTGACCAATCGCCACCAGAACATCCTCGATTTGGTTTTTGTGGATGCTTCCAATAATTCCTCAAAATTGATTTTGGAAGAAAAGGATGCGGCCTATGTTGATGTAACCGACAACTTAACTTTCCTTAATAATAACAGTTTCTTTTGGACCAGTGAAAAAGATGGCTGGAACCATATTTATCAATACGACAAAAACGGAAAGTTGCTCAATCAAGTAACCAAAGGCCCTTGGGAAGTGACTGCTTATTATGGTTTTGACCAGAATACGGGCCGTGTTTATTACCAAAGTACCGAAAACGGGAACATCAACAGAGATGTGTATTCCATTCTTCCTTCGGGGAAAAATAAAGTTAGATTATCTCAGAAAACCGGTACAAATGATGCAGATTTCAGCGCGGACTACACTTATTTTATCGGTTCCTTTTCAGATGCAAATACACCATATGTGTTCACCCTTAATGATGCCAAAACAGGAAAGCAGCTTCGCGAAATAAAAGATAACAACGATTTAAAAAGCCAATTGGCTTCCTATAAAATTTCACCCAAAGAGTTTTCAACCATAAGCATCAACGGTGAAGACTTGAATATGTATATGATAAAGCCTTTGGATTTTGATGAAACCAAACAATATCCATTATTTCTATATCAATATTCAGGGCCAGGCTCACAGAATGTTTCCAATAGTTGGATAGGCACTAATGATTATTGGCACGAAATGCTTGCAAACGAGTTGGACATTATTGTTGCTTGTGTGGACGGTCGCGGAACAGGTTTTAAAGGAAGGGATTTCAAAAAAATGACCCAGAAGGAATTGGGCAGATACGAAGTTCAGGACCAAATAGCCGTTGCCAAAAAACTAAGTGAACTACCATACATAGACGCATCCCGAACAGGAATCTGGGGTTGGAGTTATGGAGGGTTTATGTCTTCCAATTGTCTCTTTCAAGGCGCAGATACTTTTGAAATGGCCATTGCCGTCGCGCCCGTCACAAGTTGGAGGTTTTACGATAGCATTTACACCGAACGTTATATGCAGACGCCACAGGAAAACCCTTCAGGCTATGACGAAAATTCACCGCTCTCCCACGTTGATGGATTAAAAGGAAAATTTCTTTTGGTTCACGGAAGTGCTGATGACAATGTGCACGTTCAAAACAGTATGCGCTTGATTGAAGCTTTGGTACAGGCCAACAAACAGTTTGATTGGAGAATCTATCCAGACAAAAACCACAGTATTTATGGAGGCAATACCCGTTTGCACTTATATACTTTAATGACCGATTTTATCAAGAAAAATTTATAAAAATCAACACTAACTAATACTAAATTTTATGTCAGACGCACTTCAATATCAAAAGCAAAAGGAATTATTTGGGCACCCGGTGGGGCTTTTCATACTGTTTTTCACCGAAATGTGGGAACGTTTTTCCTATTACGGAATGCGCGCCATTTTGGTACTTTACTTAGTAGCAGAAGCAAGCAGTGGAAACCCAGGACTAGGCTGGTCCAATGGTGATGCACTTTCGGTTTACGGAACTTACACCATGTTGGTTTATGTAGCTTCTATTCCCGGTGGTTGGATTGCTGATAAATTTTTAGGACAAAAGCAGTCCGTTCTTGTGGGTGGTATCTTACTTGTTGCTGGTCACGGGATTCTTTCCGTTCAAGCAATGTGGGCATTTTACACAGGTCTTGGATTAATTATAGCTGGAGTTGGAATGCTAAAACCAAACATTTCAACTATGGTTGGAGGTCTTTACAAATCTGGCGATATTAGAAGAGACAAAGGGTTTACAATATTTTACATAGGCATAAATGTAGGTGCGTTCCTTTCAAGTTTAATTGTAGGTTATGTGGGCGAAGTTTATGGATGGCATTATGGTTTTGGTCTTGCGGCTATAGGAATGCTGTTGGGACTGATTCAATATTTGGCAGGTCAAAAACATTTGAAATATGTTGGAAACAACAATAACAAATCTATTGATCCGGAAGAAAAAGCAGCGATGGAAAGACCGCTCTCAAAAATTGAAAAAGATAGAATGATTGTATTGTTCATTTCTTTCATTTTGGTAATTGTATTTTGGGGTGCGTTTGAACAGGCAGGAGGGTTGATGAATATTTACGCTTCAGAAAAAACCAACAGGTTACTTATGGGGTGGGAGATACCAGCTTCTTGGTTCCAATCCTTAAATGCCATGTTTATTATTATTTTCGGAACTGTGGTAGCTGCCTATTGGGCAAAAAGAAAATTGAAGGGAAAAATATCTACATCCCTCTTTAAAATGTGTATAGGCTTGATAATTATGGGTATGGGCTTTTTCTTTATGACCGCCGCTGCCGCACAGTTTAATACGGAAGGAGCTTCCGCAATGTATTGGTTGGTATTGGCATATTTATTCCACACAATAGGGGAACTTTGTCTTTCACCAGTTGCGCTTTCCTATATTACCAAATTGGCTCCACTGAAATATGCTTCATTAATGATGGGGGTTTATTTCGCAATGACCGGTTTTGGAAATAAAGTTGCTGGATTGCTTGGCGAATCTGCTTCAAATTTAGGAGAATATACAGTATTTACAGGAATCGCAGTTTTCTGCGTAGCCTTCGGCTTGTTGGTAATGTTAGTAAGAAAGAAATTAGAAAGCCTAACTCACGGAGCAGAAGACAACGAGCGTGAAATTGACGACGACAACGAGCCATACGAATTGGCAGATCCAAATTTCAACAAAACCAACTAAATTCTTTCAAAACAATCTAACTAAAACACAGACCGATGAATACCGATATAGAAAATCTGTTTAAGGACAAAGTGCTGGGCCATCCCGCGGGGCTTTTTATTCTTTTCTTCACCGAAATGTGGGAGCGCTTTTCGTTCTACGGAATGCGCATCCTTTTGGTGCTGTTTCTTACTGCGCCGCTACTCAGCGGTAATCCAGGTTGGGATTGGCCACGGGAACACGCATTGGCACTTATAGGCACGTATGCCTCGCTGCTGTATTTAACTCCAATTGTTGGTGGATGGATAGCAGATAAAATAACTGGCTACCGAATGGCCGTTGTTATAGGTTGTGTTATTATGACCCTTGGCCACGTTGCCATGGCCGTGGAAACCACTGCTTCCATCTATATTGGTTTGGCATTTTTGGTTATAGGAACCGGTTTTTTTAAGCCGAACATTACATCCATTATCTCAGAAATGTACAAAGGAAAGGAATCCAAAAAGGATGGTGCATATACCCTGTTCTATATGGGCGTAAACGCAGGTGCCTTCTTTGGGATGATGCTTTGCGGCTATTTGGGCGAAAATTTCGGTTGGTCTTGGGGCTTTGGTCTGGCAGGTATTTTTATGTTCTTGGGAATGCTTCAATTTTTATTGGCCCATAAAATGTTTGGTAGCATAGGCGCCAAACCTTCCAAAGTACACGAAGTGGAAATTCCACAAAACATAAATGAGGAAAGACCCGAATTGCGTCAGGATGACGCTGAAGCACCCATCAAATTGAACCCATTCACAATGTTTGATTATGTGCTGATTGTATTGTCATCCGTTGGTGGTTTGCTGTATCTTTTTAACGATCCGTTGGAGAAAATTTATGATACCTCCTTGGTGCCTTTTGAATTAGGAGGAATGAACGGGACGAATATTGTAGTGCTCGCAGCATTGGCAATGTTCCTTATTTTATTGATTACGCGTATTGCGCGTTACTTACCCATTGTACGTGATAGGCTTATAGCAGTATCAATTTTTGGACTTTTCACGGTTTTCTTTTTTGCATTTTTTGAACAATCGCTAGGCTCGATGACACTTTTTGCACAGGATTATACCAATAGAAATTTAACGGGGGAATCTGCCGTTATCTTTAAAATTGTGGATGCACTTTTAACCACCGTTCCATTAATTATTATTACATGGGTAATCTTTTTGCTTGTTAAAAAAACACATAGTAAAATCGCCTTGTCAAACGTAGCACTCTCCCTTGCTTTTGTGGGTATTTGGGGATTGGTTATTTTCCGGTTGGTCGACAAATTCACGCAAACTGAACTGGAAGTAGATGCCACTTGGTTCGGAATCCTTAATTCATTTTTTATAATTACGTTGGCACCTTTCTTTTCAAAATGGTGGGAAAGCAAATACAATCCAAGTGCTGCAGTAAAATACGGCATTGGGCTAATTCTTTTGGGATTGGGATTTGCGATACTTTCCTATGGTGCTTCCGATATTCCCTCAGGGGCGATGACGGCCTCCGTAAGCATGGTTTTCCTTATTTTGGCATATCTGCTTCACACAATGGGCGAACTCTGCCTTTCACCTTTGGGACTTTCTTATTTGAGCAAATTAGTTCCCGCACGAATGATTGGGTTTATGTTCGGCGTTTGGTACCTTGCCATTGCGGTGGGTCAAAAAGCCGCCAATACAATGGGGGGAATGATCGATGAAATATCTTCGAAATATTCCTTGGGAACTTTCTTTTTGATTTTCACGTTAATTCCTATCGGCGTTGGGATTATTTCAATGTTATTAAACCCAATCCTCAAAAAACTAATGCACGGCATCCGTTGATGCACAATACTTTTTACAATAAAAGCGTTCCATTTTGCGGAACGCTTTTTGTTTTGTTATTTTTGGACACTTAAAGAAAATTTCAATGAAAAATATTTTACTACTTGTTTTGTTTTTGACCTTTGGTATCGCCAATTCGCAAGGAATTAAATGGATGACGATGAACGAAGCCTTGGCCGCTCAAAAAACGGAGCCCAAAAAGATTTTTATGGACGTTTACACCACTTGGTGCGGACCCTGCAAAATGCTCGATAAAAACACTTTTAGCGACAAAGAGGTTATTGAGTATGTGAATAAAAACTATTATGCCGTAAAATTTAATGCCGAAGGAACCGAGGAGGTTACTTTTAATGATTTCACCTACACCAACCCCAACTACGATCCCGCACGAACAGGAAGAAATTCACAACATCTGTTTGCGCATGCTCTTAAAGTGAACGCCTACCCAAGTGTTGTTTTCTTTCGTGAAAACGGCGAGTTGATTCAAGCGGTGCCAGGTTATAGAACCCCGCCACAACTTGAGCTTTTCTTAAAAATGATACAATCTGATGATTATTTAAAAATCACCACAACGGAAGCCTGGGAGGAGTATCAGAAAAATTTTAAACCTACTTTTTAGAATAATCCTTTAGTTTCATATTCGGGTTATTCTAATGGGAAAGCTCCTTGTTTTGCAGTATGGCTGAACGGGAGCTTTTTTAATTTGCAGGTTTTCTTCCAGCGTTTCACGTAGGTATAATAATTGCTCCCATCTGCAATGATCTGCTTTGGTTTCAAACTGTCAATCAGTCGGCTGAGGTTTGTTTTTGGACTATTTATAAGCAATATAATATGAATATTTCTCTTCTTCGGAACAATGTCCAAACTATCCAAAATCAAAATATTTTTATTATTATAACGAAATATTTGTGGAAGTCTTTCTTCGGAATAGGTATCAACATTAACGGCGGTTCGGAATGATTTTATAGGATAGTTATCAAAACTATTTTCAATTGAATCATTTCTGAAAACGATAAACTTCTTTCCGTTTTTATAGCCGAGCAGCGTTTTTTTGCTTTTCTGAAAAACCATAAATTGATTCGTTGAGGTCTTGATTTCATCATAAATAAAAATTGTTATGAATACTGAGAAGGCCAATAAAGAAACAACCAGTCTTTGAAAATTCATTTTTTTCAGAAATACTGCCAAGGCTATTATTAAAAGATAGGTTCCCAAAACCTTCAATGCTGAAAAGTGTATGTTTTTGAAAAGAAATTCGTCCTGCACAGCGATCCAATGGATAAATCTATTTAGCGCTTCGATTAAATAATTATAGCTCGCCGCAAGCCAGTCTGGCAGACCGTTTAAAGCTGCTAAAACCACAATCGTTATTCCGCCGCACATTAAAGTAGTCAAACAAGGAAGCACCACAATATTGGTCAACAAAAATAATCC
>DAIMFZ010000002.1:0-34187 GCA_036724225.1 Aequorivita sp. | reverse complement strand
ACTTGCTGTAAAAAGAAATAGGATACGTTTCATAATTTATCGTTTTTGGGATTAATAATATTCGTAGATTAATTCTTCAATTAGCACATTGTTCTTTTTAACTACTGCGCTTATTGGGTAACCAGCTTCGTTAGATTGGAATGTTCTTGAAATTGTATAATCGTCATCAGGGTTTAGGGTGTTGGTGTAAACTTCGCTCGTAAAATTATTGGGAGATAAAAATGGTTTCCAATAATCTAAATCAAACCAATATTGCCCCAATAAATTTAATGGGTTATTATTGAAAGCTGGATAGAGCGGGTTTATTTTATCATCGTAATGATACGTATAATTCAAGAAAGTTTCGGGTTCGCCATAAATAGGACTAGTAACCCTCCTAGGTCTTTCTCTTATATTATTGGCTGCGTCATAGATCAAATTTTCTGTTGAATGTCCGCCCTCATCAACCAATCTATCTATAGATGTTAGAATGTTATTGCTGTAATTTAAAAAATCAAAAAAACCAGGGGATCGGTGTTCAACTGAGATTTTATTGGGCCCATGCGTCAATTCAAAATAAATTTCTGGAATTGCTCCATCATAAGATTCTGTTATATAATCCAATTTGTTTGCAGAATCATAATTATATCCAAGCCTTCTATTCGTATTGACCCCTATAAAAGTCATGTTGCTTTCTGTTAGTTGTCCAAGTTGGTTATACGTATAATTTATAACTCGTGTATAATCGGAAGCTGCTTCATCAGTTTTTTTCTGTGATAAAGTGCCGTTTTCATTAAATGAGTATTCGGTGATATCGCCGGTGGGAACTCCATTGACATCCACTCCAATAGTTGTAAATGTCTTGATTTTCAGTTCCTGTGGCCCATTTGGTCCGTTGTCATCATTATTAGAACACGCCAACAACAATAAACTTGCTGTAAAAAGAAATAGAATGCGTTTCATAATATATTGGTTTTAGTATTAATAATATTCGAAAGTTCTTTCTATGATAGATCCATTAATTCTAACTGTGGTTGAGCCGATGGGATAATTATTGCTGTTTGATTGGAAAGTTGTTTCCTCTGTTCCTACTGGAAGATTATTTTGACTTACAATAAATTTTGTAACATTATTTACAGAATATGATGTGTCAAATGTGAAATCAATATCATATAAATGATGCTCGCTAAGCATATATTGCATAGGCTTACTTATAAAAAATTGGAACAATGGGTTTGACGTATCGTTCGTTTCATAATTATAGGTTGTGCCACTTGCATCACTTATTTCAGTCACTTGGTTGTCAGCATTGTATTTTATAAAATGTGTAGTTAAACCAGAGGGGCTAGATTGGTGATTTGTTTCAATAATTCTGCCCTTTGCATCAAAGATAATTGAACCAACTTTTTCACTTATAGTTTCTTCAAAATCTACTCTATTATTACTATAAGTGAAAGTTGTAATGTAAGGATCGGGAGCGCCATCTCCCGAATCTGTTAGCTTTATTAACCTATTATTACTGTCATATTCGTAGGCACGGTAATCTCTTATAAAATCGCCATTTGCGGAATAAAATTTAAGGTTCTTTAAGTTTTTTTGATTGTCATATTCATAAAGAGTGTAAGGTCTATTGGCTTCGTTGTCTCCAACATTCATGCCTAGTTCTTTAATAATAGTGCCGTCTTCATTATAATATCTTATAAATATGCGACCATTGCTGGTTTGTGTTAGTTTTGAAATATTTAAAACTTCATTACCAGATTGCTCATCATTGTTGGTGTCATCAGATGAACAACTAAGAAAAGTAACGGCAAATAGTAGTAGAAATAATTTTTTCATTTTAAGTTAGTTTGTTTATTGGTTTTTGGAATATTCCACCGCTTCGCCAATAAGTGTGGCAGTGGTACAATCGGTTATTTTTACAAGCACAAAATCGCCGGGCTTGTAATTTTCCTTCGGAAAAACGGCAACATTGTTATGCTCTGTTCTGCCGCTCCACTCGTCTTCGTTTTTTTTCGATTCTTTTTCAATTAAAACAGTTACTGTTTTCCCTAAAAATTCCGCTGTGCGAATGGCGCTGTGCTTTTGCTGAAGGTTAACAATTTCGGTCAATCTTCGACTTTTTGTTTCTTCGGGCACATTGTCTTCCAGTTTTCGCGCAGCCATTGTACCTGGCCTTTCGGAATATTTGTACATATAGCCAAAACCGTATTTCACTTGTTCCATTAAACTCAAGGTTTCTTTGTGGTCTTCCTCGGTTTCAGTTGGGAAACCAATAATTAGATCCTGTGAAATGGAACATCCGGGAATGATTTCCCAAATTCTTTCAATCAATTTTAAATATTCTTCCCGCGTGTGCTGACGGTTCATTTCCTTCAAAATTCGCGTGCTTCCACTTTGAACCGGAAGGTGGATGTGGTTGCAAATATTTTTGTGTTTCGCCACAATATGCAATACTTCTTCGTGCATATCCTGCGGATTGCTTGTTGAAAAACGAATGCGCATTTCGGGATGTGCCGTTGCAGCCATATCAAGCAAATGCGCAAAATCTGTAGCCGTTGCCTGCTCCATTACAGAAGCACTTTTGAAATCTTTTTTCAAACCGCCGCCGTACCATAAATAGCTGTCCACATTTTGGCCAAGCAAGGTGATTTCTTTATAATCCTTTTCGGCCAAATCATCAATTTCACTTAAAATACTTTGCGGATCGCGGCTGCGTTCACGACCTCTTGTAAACGGAACCACGCAGAACGTACACATATTGTCGCAACCACGGGTGATGCTCACATAAGCGGTAATTCCATTGCCGCCCAATCGCACTGGTGAAATATCACCGTAAGTTTCATCTTTGGAAAGAATTACGTTCACGGCATCTCGACCTTCTTCAACATCTTTTAGCAAATTTGGAATGTCTTTATAGGCATCTGGCCCAACCACCAAATCGACGATTTTCTCCTCTTCGAGAAATTTTTCCTTTAAACGCTCCGCCATGCAACCCAGAACTCCAACCTTCATTTTGGGGTTTACAGTTCTCTTTACGGCGTTGTATTTTTCCAAACGTTTGCGAATAGTTTGTTCCGCTTTGTCGCGAATGGAGCAGGTGTTCACCAAAACCAAATCTGCCTCTTCCAGCAAATTAGTGGTATTGTAGCCTTGGTCTGCAAGGATGGAAGCAACAATTTCGCTATCGCTAAAGTTCATAGCACAGCCGTAGCTTTCAATATATAGTTTTTTGGAATTGTTATCACGCGCCTCCAATGTTAGCGTGTTTCCTTGAGTGTTTTCATCAATTATCTTTTCCATAAAATTTCAAGCTTCATTGCATTTCGTAGCCTTAAACCATTGAACCGGCAAAGATACAATTAATTGGTAACGGTGACAAAGTGTCAGATTTTTTTATAAAATATTCTGATGCGGATTTACTTTCCCATTGGAACTGAAAGTCGCTGTATTTCTGCCATTGCTTCCTTTTCATCACCCCATCCTTCAATAATTACGGGATCGGAATGGTCGTAGTTTGAAAACCAAGTCTCGATCAATTGGAGTGCATTTGTGTATTTTTTTGAGAACTCATTAAAATTTTCTGCTGAAACAGTGCGCAATTTTGCATCAGCGGGAATGCAAATTACTTTGTAGTCCGATTCGCCTGCATCCAAAAGTTTCAGTACGCCAATTGGTGTTGTTTCAAGAATAGTTCCCGTTTTTAAGGATTCACAAAGCACCAAAACATCCAGCGGATCGCCGTCGCCGCCCGTTGTTGGATCGGAATAAGTAGAAGCGATAAACCCGTAATTTCCGGGATATGGCAGGTATTCAATAATGCGTTCTTTTCCATCGCGTAGGTCCACCGCAAATTTCTTCGAAGTTTTGTTGAATTCAATTTTTTTGCTGGTTCCGGCGGGAATTTCTATAATACAATTCACATTTTTTTCTTCGGAAAAGGTTGGAGTATTGAAAATTTTCATCACTGGCCTAAAGTTTTGGAATAAAGTTAAAGAGAAAGGTAAAATACGGTTCCGGTAAAGTAAATTAGTTTTGGTTTGAAGGAAATTTATTATATTTTTTTTGTTTAAAGAAGGTGTAAAATACTGCTATTCCCGCCGATAATTCTGTTAACGGAAGACTAAATTTCTTCCCTGAAAATTGCGTATTCAAAAATTCATATACTTTTGTAGCCATAACAAAAGAGCATATGGCAAAGAATTTAGTGATCGTTGAGTCCCCGGCAAAAGCAAAAACCATTGAAAAATTTCTTGGGAAAGATTTCAAGGTTTCCTCCAGTTTTGGGCACATTGCAGATCTACCGTCCAAGGAATTGGGCGTAGATGTAGAAGGGGATTTCACACCTAAATATATAGTGAGCAGCGACAAGAAAAAGTTGGTGGCAGAATTGAAAGCACTTTCCAAAAATGCCGATATGGTTTGGTTGGCGAGTGATGAGGACCGAGAGGGAGAAGCCATTGCGTGGCATTTAGCTGAGGAATTGAAGCTTGATAAAAACAAAACAAAACGGATTGTTTTTCACGAAATTACAAAAACCGCTATTTTAAAAGCTATTGAAAACCCACGCAAAATAGATTATAATTTGGTAAACGCCCAACAAGCGCGCCGCGTTTTGGATCGTTTGGTGGGTTATGAACTTTCACCCGTGCTTTGGAAAAAAGTGAAAGGCGGACTTTCCGCTGGTCGCGTACAATCGGTTGCAGTGCGGTTGATTGTGGAGCGCGAGCGAGAGATTGAGACTTTCAATCCCATTGGCTCTTACAGGATTGATGCGGAATTTACAACGCTCGAAGGCAGCAAATTCAAAGCTAAACTTCCAAAGAATTTTGATACTGAAGATGAAGCCCGCGAGTTTCTTCGGAAGAATTTGGGAGCTAATTATAAAATTTCAGATTTAACAAAAAAGCCTGCCAGCAAATCGCCAGCAGCGCCTTTTACCACTTCAACTTTACAGCAGGAAGCTGCGCGAAAATTGTATTTTTCGGTGGGAAAAACAATGACCATCGCACAGCGTTTGTATGAGGCGGGTTTTATAACCTATATGCGTACCGATAGTGTTAATCTTTCCAACGATGCAAAAAACGCAGCCCAGAAAGAAATTACTTCTTCCTACGGAAAGGAATACAGTAAGCCCCGAGATTATAAAAGTAAAAGTAAAGGCGCACAGGAAGCTCACGAGGCCATCCGCCCGACGGATATGTCATTGCACAACATCACTGGTGATCACGACCAAGCGCGTTTGTACGATTTAATTTGGAAACGAACCTTGGCTTCGCAAATGAGCGATGCACAATTGGAGCGCACCAATGTGAAAATTGATGTGCTTTCAAAGCAAAATGTATCAGAGAATTTCGTTGCAAATGGCGAAATGATAAAATTTGACGGTTTCCTAAAAGTGTATTTGGAAGGGACCGATTTTGAAGAAGAGGAGCAGGAAGGAATGTTGCCAAATATGAAAAACGGCGATTCACTTCAAAATAATTACATCACGGCAACCGAGCGATATACGCGTCCGCCATACAGATATACGGAAGCTTCCTTAGTAAAACAGTTGGAGGAACTCGGCATTGGCCGACCTTCAACCTATGCGCCAACAATTTCAACCATCATAAGCAGAAATTATGTTGAAAAGGGAACTGTGGAAGGCATGGAGCGAAAATATCTTCAATTAACACTTCAAAAAGAAAATATAAAAGATAAAACTTTAACCGAAACAGTTGGTTCAGATAAAGGGAAATTGGTTCCCACTGACATTGGATTGATAGTTAATGACTTTTTGGTGGAGCATTTCGAAAATATTATGGATTACAATTTTACTGCAAAAGTAGAGCAGGATTTTGACGATATTGCCGAAGGAAAAGAAGAATGGACCAAGATGATGAAGAATTTTTATGCAGAATTCCATCCACGGGTTGAACATGTGGAAGAGAACGCTGAACGAGAAAGTGGAGAGCGCGTTCTTGGCGAAGATCCAGAAACAGGAAGAACTGTTTTGGTTCGCCTTGGGAAATATGGACCCATGGCTCAAATTGGTGCACCGGACGATGAAGAGAAAAAATTTGCCAGTCTTCGCCCAGATCAACAATTGCATTTGGTTACTTTTGAGGAAGTGATGGATCTGTTTAAACTTCCGAAAACTTTGGGGGTTTATGACAAGGAAGAAGTTGAGGTAAACAACGGACGATTTGGACCTTATGTTCGTTTTGGAAAAACCTTTATTTCACTTCCGAAGGGAATGGACCCGCTGGATGTGGATATGGCTTTTGCGAAAGAGCTAATTGAAGAAAAGAAAAAGGCCGATGCTCCTATATTTATGTATGAGAATCTGCCTGTTCAAAAGGGTGTTGGCCGTTTTGGTCCTTTCATAAAATGGGACAATATGTTCATCAACGTGAATAAAAAGTACGATTTTGACAATCTTTCAAAAGAAGATGTGAAAGAGCTTATCGAAGATAAAAAGCAAAAAGAGATCGACAAACTTATCAACGAATGGCCAGAAGAGAAAATTCGCATCGAGAAGGCTCGTTGGGGCCGTTTCAATTTGATAAAAGGAAAGTTAAAAGTAGAATTGCCAAAAGGGACCGAGGCTGAAAAAATGACTTTGGAAGAAGCAAAGGATTTACTTGAAAAGAAAAGCCCAAAGAAAAAAGCCGCCGCCAAAAAGAAAACTACAACTAAGAAAAAAGCCACCGCCAAGAAAAAATAATGATAGAATTTTTATCCCCAGTTTCAAAAAAAGTATTGGCACATCGGGAAATCCTGTCTATCGGAACTTTGGGAAAAATAATTGATGTACATGCCAAAACAGGGGAATTGCCGAATTTAAAAGACGTAAAGTTCGCTTTACTCGGAATAAAGGAAAACCGCGCCGATGTTAATTACATGGGTGGAAATATATGTTTTGACACCTATAGAAAGGCACTTTATTCTTTGTACCCCGGAAATTGGGATACTAAAATAATTGACCTCGGCGATATTGAAAAAGGAGAAACGGCCGAAGATACCCGCTTTGCTGCTAAAGAGGTTATAGGCGCGCTTCTAAAAAAAAATATTATTCCGCTCATTCTTGGCGGCAGTCAGGATTTGGCGTATGCCCAATACCGTGGGTACGACGGTTTGGATGAAATGGTAAACGCAGTTAATATTGACAACCGTTTTGACCTTGGCAATGCCGAACTGCCCATTTCCAATAAATCATTTATTGGAAAAATGGTGGTGGATCGGCCCTACAATCTTTTCAATTATAGTGTTTTGGGCTATCAATCCTTTTTTAATGCGCCACAAGAAATTGCCTTGATGGATAAATTGTTTTTTGACGCTTATAGATTAGGTGAAATTTCGGCAGACATTACCATTGTAGAGCCCATAATGCGCGATGCAGATATGGTGACCTTGGATGTTACCGCAATAAAAAGTGCGGAATTAAGTTATAAAAACAACGAGAGTCCCAATGGTTTTGACGGCCGTGAAATTTGCGCTATAGCCCGTTATGCAGGTATTAGCAATAAAGTGAAATCTTTTAGCGTTTTTGAACTGAGCGATTCCATAGAAAACAAGAGTGGAATTATGCTGGTGGCACAAATAGTTTGGTATTTTATTGAAGGATTTAATTTTAGGGTGGTGGATGATGATTTTGATAACGAAAAGGGCTTTACTACCTATAAAGTTCCTGTGGAAGATGATATCTTGGAATTCAAAAAGAGCAATAAAACAGAAAGATGGTGGATTGTTTTGCCATTTATTTCAAATGTTAATAATAAATTAAAAAGGCGTACGTTATTACCTTGCACTTATGGCGAGTATTTGGGTGCGTGCAATCAGGAAATTCCTGAACGGTGGATTAAGGCCCGCCGTAAAAATGAAGTATAATTAAACAAGACTAGTAGAAACAAGGATCAATGGTTTTTCAAAAAAAAATTGTTTTTTTGAAATTTTATAGATAGGTTTACGCCCTTGAATCTCGAAATTTAACCTAAATACCTATGAAGAAGTTTATTGCATTAACTGCGATTGTTGCCTTTTTGTTCAGTTGCAACTCCGGAGACCGGGGAGAACTGGTGGGCACAAAAGGTAAGAAATGGTATCCTCAAAAGCCTTACGGAATGACGCTTATCCCAGGTGGATCCTTTATCATGGGTAAAAGTGATGACGATTTTGTTGCTGTAAATGATGCGCCAACAAAAACTGTTACCGTTCGTTCGTTCTATATGGACGAAACTGAAATAACCAATGCCGAATACCGACAATTTGTAAATTGGGTGCGAGATTCAACAGTACGGTTGCGCCTTGCCATTATGGCCGACGAAGTGGGGGCGACCCCAGGAGATGGTGGTGTGGGTGAATTTGCCTTTATTGATCAAGAAAACGAAGAAATGACCCCTTACCAACAATATATGTATGACAACTACTTTGGAATGGGTGAAGATTACTACGCAGGAAGAAAACTAAACGACAAAGTAGACTTGATTTGGGACACTGCAAAATACCCAGACGAATATTATTCTGAAGTTATGGACACCATGTACATTCCTATCGAAGAATCATACAATGGCCAGCGTACAATTGATGTGAGTAAGTTGAAGTTCCAATATACCTATATGGACATTCAAGCTGCCGCTCGTGATAAAACCAAGAAAAGAAAAGATTTTATAAAGAAAGAAGAATTGAATATTTATCCTGACACTACTGTTTGGATTAGGGATTTCAATTATTCCTATAATGAGCCGATGCACAACGATTACTTTTGGCACGAAGCCTATGGAGATTATCCCGTGGTAGGTGTAAACTGGAAACAAGCAAAAGCTTTCTGTGCCTGGAGGACTTTGTATAAAAACTCTTATCAGAAATCAAAAAAGAGAAATTTCGTAAACTCTTTCCGCCTTCCCGGTGAAGCGGAATGGGAATATGCGGCCCGTGGTGGTCTAGAATCTGCTACCTATCCTTGGGGCGGCCCTTATGCCAAAAACGATCGAGGCTGTTTTATGGCCAATTTTAAACCATTACGTGGTGACTATGCCGCAGACCAAGCACTTTATACAGTTGAAGCAGATGCATATGAACCCAACGATTACAACCTATACAATATGGCTGGAAACGTTTCGGAGTGGGTGGCTTCTTCATATGATCCCGCTTCATATGATTATACTTCCACAATGAATCCAAATGTGAACGATCCAGACAATATGAGAAAAGTTGTTCGTGGTGGTTCTTGGAAAGATGTGGCTTATTTTCTTCAAGTAAGCACACGTGACTATGAATATGCAGATTCCGCAAGGAGTTATGTAGGCTTTAGAACTGTGCAGGATTATATGGGCACGGATATTACACTTAACAAAAACTTTGGCGACGCACGCTAACCCTTTTTTCAAATAAACTAAATCAACCTTAAATATTTTAACCTAAACTAAAACCCCTCAACTAAAATTTACTTATTATGGCACAAGCAAGATCATCAAAAAAACTATTTAATATGGCCTATGGCCTTGGAGCATCCGTTGTAATTTTAGGTGCACTTTTCAAAATTCTTCACTGGGAGCTTCCATTGGGCTTTGCAACTCTTACTGGTGGTTTCCTCTTGGCAGTTGGACTTATCACTGAAGCAATTATTTTTGCCATATCTGCTTTTGAGCCCGTAGATGACGATTTGGATTGGTCTTTGGTTTATCCAGAATTGGCTGGTGGTATAGGTCAGGACAGAAAGAAAAAAGAGCCAGAAGATGCACAAGGTCTTTTGTCTAAAAAATTGGACGAGATGCTTAAAGATGCCCGCATAGATTCAGAATTAATGAACAGCCTTAGCACTAGTATCCGTTCTTTTGAAGGTGCTGCCAAAGGTATGGCCCCTACAGCTGAGGCAATGAGCTCCACCAAAAGATACAGTGAAGAGATGGCACTTGCCGCCGCACAAATGGATTCTTTAAACAGTTTGTACAAAGTTCAGATTGAATCTACAAGCCGCCAGACAGAAGCCAATGAAAGAGTGGCTGAAAATGCAGAGCAACTAAAACAACAAATGCAGCACTTGGCTACCAACCTTTCCTCATTGAATGGGGTTTATGGTGGTATGCTTTCTGCAATGTCCAATAGAAACTAAGATAGGTTTTCACCTTAATAATTAATCTTTAAAAAAGACTTAAAATGGCAGGAGGAAAACTATCCCCAAGGCAGAAGATGATCAACTTGATGTACTTGATTTTCATCGCAATGCTGGCTTTAAACATGTCCAGAGAAGTATTATCTGCTTTTGGATTATTAAACAATAAAATTGAGAAAGCAAATACAGATGCTGAACAGCGAAACACGGCATTTTTGGAAAGTCTTGAAACCAAGGCTTCCGATGCTCCAGAACAATATGCTGCACTCTATAAAAAGGCACAAGAGGTAAAGATAGCTTCTGATGAACTTGATGCATATATCACCAACCTAAAGAATGAGGCACTGAAAGGTATCGAAGATCCCCATGATTACGAAGTAATGGATAAGCCCGATCACTTTAACAATTTGTTTTTTACAGGAGATAAGTATAAACCGGAAGGTCAGAAGTTTATTGATAAAATGAACGAATATCGAAAGAATATGAATGCTATTCTCAGTGATTCTTTGGCGCCTGAAATAAAGGCGTCTATTAACGAGAATTTTTCGACTTCCCCAGAAAAAAATAGGGATGGTAAAGAAATTGCATGGCTGAATTATAATTACGAAGGTTTTCCTTTAATAGCGTCATTAACTAAACTTACGCAGATTCAAGCCGATATTAAAACCACAAAAAGTGAACTTTTAAGTAAAATGTTGGGCGGGGTTCAGGCGGATGCACTGGCATTGAAGAATTACGAGTCTTTTATGACAGTAAAGAAAAGTGCTTTTTATTCAGGAGAAGTTTTTGATGGATCTATCATCTTAGGACGTGTTGACCCCAATACTGTTCCAAAAAGAGAAGAGCTTACTTTAGATGGTCGTAAATTGGTTAGAGGAACTGATTATGACATCAATGGTGGAAGAATAGTAATGAAAGTTGGAGCTGGAAGTCCGGGCGACCACAAAATTGAAGGAACTCTTTATTATGGAGAAGAAGGTGATGAGACTGAGGTAAAGGTTGAAACAGGTTTTGCAACCATTAATAAACCGAATTCAGCTGTAATTGCGGCAGATAAAATGAATGTGGTATATCGTGGGGTTGCAAACCCAATGACGGTTTCCATACCAGGTATTCCTGACAATAACGTAAATGCATCCGGAGCAGGACTTTCTAGAGTTTCCGGTAGTAAGTATGTAATGAACCCAGGAGCAGGTAGAACTGTAAATATTACAGCCAGTGGTAAATTGCCAGATGGTCAGACAGTAAGTTCCTCATCCGAGTTCCGCATTAAGGATATTCCACCACCAGTTGGAGCAATCCGTGGAGAAACTGGGATTGTCCGTATGGAGCGTGGAGGTCTTGAAATCTCAACTGTTTCTGCAATATTGCAAGATTTTGATTTTGAACTTAATATAAATGTAACAGGATTTAGTTTTAAAGTTTCTGGGCAGCCAACTGTTAAAGTAAACGGAACCAGACTGGATGCTGCTGCTAAAGGCGCTTTAAGAAGAGCACAGCGGGGAGATGCAGTTCAAATTTTTGACATAAATGCAAATCTTGCAGGAAATTCAGGTTATAAGTTGAAAAAGATTTCTCCTGTAATTATCGAATTGACAAACTAATTTTAGTATTAAACCCCTATCGGTATGAATTTGAAAAATGTTGTTTTATGTGTTTTCGGCCTTGGAATGGTTGCTGGTGCAAGTGCACAAGTAAACATACTAAACGCCAAAACCCCTGAGGATATAGGCAAAAAGACCGAAGCACAGATTGCTTATGATAACGATAAGCCATTGCCTTACGGATATACGGACGAGCGCGATGTACTGTGGTCTAAAACCACTTGGGAAATTATAGACCTTGACGAAAGGGTCAACTTTCCACTGTACTACCCTATAGATACTAACAACATTGGTTCAGACAGACGTTCCCTTTACGATGTTTTGGTAAAAAATATCAAAAATGGAAAAATCGAGAATGTGTATGCAGATTCATATTTTACCGAAAAGCGAACCTTGAAGGACATTAATGCTTCCTTGGTTTATAGCGACACTACAGACCTCGGTATTGAACAATACAATGCCGAAGGAACCGTAGATCCACAATATATACGAAGTTTTTCTTTGGATGCTGGCGATATTTCCGAATGGCACATCCGTGGCTATTGGTATCTTGACAAGCGCCAGGGCGAACTTAAATACAGATTGTTGGGCATTTGCCCAGTTGCAAACGAGGCACGTTCTAAAGCCTTTCCTGAAGACGGTCTTGATGCCAAGGTTGAACTGTTTTGGATATGGTTCCCAGGTACTCGTGATGTTTTACATGAAGCAATGGCTTTTAACAGAAAGAATACTTCACAGCCAGTCTCTTTTGACCACTTGTTGAATTCCAGACGTTTTAATGCCGTTATTTACAAAGAAGACAACGTGCAAGGAGACAGAAATGTGAAGGATTATATCAATGACAACGCACTTATGCAATTGTTGGAATCTGAACGGATCAAAGAACAGATACGCAATATTGAAATAGATTTGTGGAATTATTAATCAGTTAATAAAACCATATTTTGAAGAAAACCCTTCAAGTTCCCCCCTCGGAAACTGAAGGGTTTTTTATTCCCGTTAAGTAGAGAATCTTAGGATTGAGAACGTAGGGAATTTTCAGTGATTCAAGTTTAAAAATGAAGAAAGTAGATTATATAATAGTTGGACTTGGTATTGCGGGCATCAGTTTTTGCGAGCAACTTCAAAAACACGGAAAGAGCTTTGTAGTAATAGATAACGGATCAGAAGGTTCCACGGCAAAATCTGGTGGGGTTTTCAATCCCACCGTTCTAAAACGTTTCACTGCAGCTTGGAATGCTTCAGCTTTTTTCCCTGTTGCGGTAGATTTTTATAATCAGACTTCTAAGAAACTAAAACAACAATTTTTTACGGAAACGCCAATTTTAAGAATTTTTAAAAGTGTGGAAGAACAGAATAATTGGTCTGTTGCAGGCGATAAAAAGGAATTGCAAGCATTTCTATCTTCAGAATTTTTAAAAAATACAAACCCTTCAATTGAAGCACCGCTGGGTTTTGGAAAGGTTTTAGGAACAGCCCAGATAAATACGAAAAATTTACTTTCAGGATACCGAAATTATCTAAAAAAGGAAGATGCTTTGCTTTCCGAAGATTTTCAATACGAAGCCATTCTACAGAAAGAAAACGGCGTGGTTTACAAAAATATTTCGGCAAAAAAAATCATTTTCTCCGAAGGGGCCAAAGCGATTGAAAACCCTTTTTTTCCGAGTAGTGCCATCATAGGTAACAAAGGCGAATACACAGTAATAAAAGCTCCGGAATTGAAGCTGAATGCGCTTTTAAAAGGCCCAATGTATGTTATCCCTTTGGGAAATGATGAATATAAAGTGGGCGCAACCTTTTGTCGCAATGATTATACTTTAAACCCCACTGAAACTGCCAAAGATGAAATTCTTTCAAAATTGATAACATTCATTAATTGTCCTTTCGAAGTAATTGGGCAGACCGCCGGAGTGCGCCCAACCACAAAAGATCACAGGCCTTTATTGGGAGTTTTGGATGAAAACCCAAACCTGGTTTTCTTCAACGGCTTGGGTACGCACGGGTTTTTGATGGCGCCTTTGCTATCTGAAATTCTTTTCAAATATTTGGAAGAAGATGTACCACTTCCGGGGGAGATGCACATTCAAAGGATGGTTCTGTAAATTCGAGGATTTCAGGGTTTCGTCTTACTTTTATCGTACTTGACAAAAAGATTAATCCATATATTCCGAGAAATTCTGACTATAAATGGAAATAAAATAGCCAAGGAAATAATAATAACTAGAAAAGTATAATTTTTATCCAGCCCAATAAAGAAGTAAGAAATAATAAATGCGGCAACAGAAATCGCAATTCCAACGCCGTAGCTCACATACATTGCCCCGAAAAAGAATGACGGTTCTATTTTGAATTTCTTCCCGCAATTGCTGCAATTGTCGTGCATTTTCATGATTTTGGAAATCTTGTAAGGATTATTTTCCAGATACATGTCGCCTTAGTGGCAAACGGGGCAGGTACCCGTAAAAATACTGTAAAGTTTAGAGCCTTTAAGGAAATGCATTTTCGGTTTTTTTAGCAACGCGAAATTAAGCATCTTTGCAGAAATTTCCACAGTAATACAACCTTCTAAATTCATAATTTACAATTAAAAATGATCAACATCCACAATCTTTCGGTTTCCTTTCAAGGCGACTTTTTATTCGAAAAAATTACCTTTCAGCTTAAAGGTGGCGATCGCGTTGGTTTAGTGGGCAAAAATGGTGCGGGCAAATCTACCTTGCTAAAAATTATTGCTGGGGAACAGGAATATGATACCGGCCAAATAGCGACCGATAAGGAAATTTCCATCGGTTTCTTAAAACAGGATATCGATTTTGAAAAGGGGCGGACCGTTTTGGAGGAATCGTACGAAGCGTTAAAAAAAAAAAAAAAGCTGGAAAAACAACTTGAAAACATAAATACCCAACTCGCTGAACGCACCGATTACGAAAGTGACATTTACCATCAATTGATGGTGGATTTGAATGAAGTGCAGCATCAATATGAGATTCACGGTGGGTACAATTACCAGGGCGAAACCGAACGGATTTTGCAGGGTTTGGGTTTCCAAAGGGAAGATTTCACGAAACTTACAGAAACCTTTTCCGGAGGTTGGCGTATGCGAATTGAACTGGCGAAACTATTACTTCAAAACAATGATATTCTCTTGCTGGATGAGCCCACAAACCACTTGGATATTGAATCTATTCTGTGGTTGGAAGAATTTTTGAAAGGTTACACAGGCGCAGTAGTTATTGTTTCCCACGATAAAATGTTTTTAGACAACGTAACCAATCGAACGATTGAAATTTCTCTCGGAAAGATTTATGATTTCAACAAACCATACACGCAGTATTTAGTACTTCGAAATGAATTGCGCGAGCAACAATTGGCCTCGCAAAAAAACCAGCAAAAGCAGATTGAACAGACCGAAAAGTTGATTGATAAATTTCGCGCCAAAGCCAGTAAGGCAACCATGGCACAGTCGCTCATAAAAAAGCTGGACAAAATAGACCGCATAGAGGTGGATGAAGATGACAATAGCGTGATGACGCTTCGTTTTCCCGTTTCCATCACCCCCGGAAAAGTGGTGATTGAGGCTGAAAACATTTCTAAAAGCTATGGCGATAAAAATGTGCTGAAGGGGGTTAATCTTTTAGTGGAGCGCGAAAGTAAAATAGCATTTGTGGGCCAAAATGGGCAGGGAAAATCTACCTTGGCAAAGATAATCGTGAACGAAATACAATACGGCGGAAAACTCACTTTGGGCCACAATGTGCAGATTGGCTATTTTGCCCAAAACCAAGCCGATTATCTCGACGGCACTAAAACAGTACTCGACACGATGATTGACGCTGCCAATGAAAAAAACCGAAGCCGCGTGCGCGATATTTTGGGTTCCTTTCTTTTTCGTGGTGATGAAGTGGAGAAGTATGTCCGCGTACTGAGCGGTGGCGAGCGAAACCGATTGGCGTTAGCGAAATTGTTGTTGCAGCCTTTCAACGTTTTGGTGATGGATGAGCCCACGAACCACCTCGACATAAAGTCTAAAAACGTGTTGAAGGATGCACTGAAAAGCTTTGGGGGAACACTAATTCTGGTTTCCCACGACCGTGATTTTCTGCAAGGTTTGACCAATAAAGTTTACGAATTCAAGGATCATCACATCAAAGAATATTTGGGCGATATTAATTATTTCCTAGAAGAGCGCAATCTTCAAAACCTTCGCGAAGCTGAAAAACGGACTGTAGTTTCCGAAGTAAAAGAAAAGCGAAGTGCAGGTGAAGAATATGAAATTCAGAAAAAAATGAAGTCGGTGAAAAATAAACTGAGCAACGTGGAATCTTCCATTGCTTCCTTGGAAAAGGAAATCGCCAAAATTGATACCGATCTTCTTATCAATTACGAAGAAACCATTACAAAACCCCACTTTTTTGACAAGTATCAAGAAAAGAAAAAGAAGCTTAAAAAGCTGATGGAAGAGTGGGAAATACTTCAAGAAACCGTTGAATCCCTTTCTTAACTCGCCAAAACGTTGCAATTTTTTAAAACGGCGAAAGAGTTATTTAGTTATTTTTTTCGGCCAATTTCTTTTGTGCAAATGACGTAAGTTATAACTTTACAGAAGATTGGCTTGTCAAAGAACTTTGCGAGAATGATTTACTGAAATAATTATTATGTATGAACATTTTTTTCAATGTCCCCATTGTTGGGAAGAAATATCAATGCTGCTTGATACTTCAGTTCGGCGCCAAAAGTATATTGAGGATTGTGAGATTTGTTGCAACCCCATCGAGATAGAAGTGGGCTTTGAGGATGGTGAATTGATTGGCTTTGAAGCGAGAAGTATTGGTCAGTAGAATTTAAAAAACACACGGCAATTCAAACACTTCATATCTCGCTAATATTTTTTCTTTCAAAGCATTGTTTTAACAAGGGCATTTTTCACACTGATCCATAAAAAATTGAACACAGATTTGGTCTTGTCTCGCGTGGCTTCAGCGGATCCTTCACGATAATTATTAATTTTTTTCTCGCTGTTTTTTGAAATAAAAGTATTGGCAATTATTGAAAGAAACTTGTTTTTTCTTTTTCCATCTTTTCGAAGTATGTTAACCTTAAAATCTGAGTAATTTATTTTCAAATCTGTCATTGAATTATAGTTGTTTCCATCGATTGTAAAGTAGGTTTTGTTGGTGTGGCCTTCCAGAAGTACCTTTAAATTTGGCTCGGTAAAACTGTTCATTTTGTCTGCAACAAGTGGCCCAATTTCTGCTTTAAAAAGAAACTGGTCATTCTTGTTTTGAACGTCGAAACTCCAATCCACCGAAAAGGGAGTATTTTCCATAAAATCTGCGGTGATTTTTATATTGGTTTTTTCAGGGCTTTTATAGGTATTGCTCACATTTGAAATAGCAGCATCCAGATTTATAAAATTGATGGAACCACCCAAATTATCCTGCTGCTGTCTCTCTTTATAATCTATTTTTGCATCAGCGATTTTTAAGGAATCCACTGTTAATTCAAAAGGGAGTTCGCGGAGCATTTTACTGTAAAGAGGTTTTATTTTTGGGTCATCGGCTAACAGTTTATCCCTGTAAATTTCCAGAGATGGAGCGATTAAGGAAACCTGTTTGCTTTTCGCAAAGAAACGATTTTGGTTAAAGCCAAAATCAAAATCGGCAATAGAAAGAGACTTCAAATAAAGGTTGTAATGATCCCGCTCCCTTGTTATAATTCTGGAAAGTTCCGTTTTGGAGTATTTCGTCTTCAGCTGTAAATTTTCAAAAACGGCTTTGTGGTTTTCTACTGAAAAATCTTCAACAGTCAGGTTTTCATAGGGGCTTACTTTCACAAAAACAGTATCGCTTTTGGCTTCAAAATCGTTGTAGTCAAAAGGGATTTTACGAATAACGGTTTCATTATTGACTTTTACACCATCCACTTCAACTGTCAGTCCTTTTGTATAAACTTTTGTGGAATCTTCTCCTTTTTCATAAATAACAAACTTGGTGTTTTTTATTTGAACACGGTCAACGAGAATGGGTTTGTAAATTCGGGCTACGGCATGGGGAATGGTATCTTTGGAAGGCTTCAATCGATCTTTATAATAAGCAATAATTGGATTTTCAAGTGAAATGGTTTCAATATGAATTTCATCTTTGAACAGATAATCCCAATAACTTACGTTTGAAATTTTCAGTTTTTCAACATTTATAAAAGTGTGATTAACGCTGTCTTCCTTATTTTTTATTATTAAAGAAGCATTTGTAACCACAAGCGAACCTCCGAAAGATTCCACATTGATATTATCGTAAGAGCGGACCATGTTTTCAGGCAATCGTTCTTGGATAAATTTTTCGAGTTTTTCTTTTATTAAACTGTTGATAGTTATGGTACCAATTATAAACACTACTCCTAAGGCGAGTAGAGTAAAAACACTTTTCTTAAAACGTTTGTCCATAATCTAAAGATAGCTAAAGATTTTAACACAAAAAGTACTTTGTTTGACACTTCACAAAAAATTATGTTTTCCGACTTGTGGGGTTCAAAATCCTTTGTATCTTTGCGATCCAATATTTCTGTCGGTATTATGAGCCGAAAGTTAAAAGCTAAGGTTAGAATATTGGAAATCCATATCGCGGGATAGAGCAGTAGGTAGCTCGTCGGGCTCATAACCCGAAGGTCATAGGTTCGAGTCCTATTCCCGCTACTAAAAAAAACCTCCAAAACGGAGGTTTTTTTTATGCTTTAATGAATTTCATATTTACTCGATTTAACAACATTTTCACAACTCATTTATTATATTCGTACCCTCTTTTTAAAATTTAAACAGTAATGAAATACTTTAAAAGCAGCTTTCTTCTTTCGCTGTTACTTTTCACTATTTCCGCAGCAATCAATGCGCAGGAAGTAATCACGGACAACCAACATCTTTTCGACAATTTTAGCTATAGACAGGGCAACGTGTATCGTACAGCTTCGGGAAAACCTGGCCCAGAATATTGGCAAAATTCTGCGGATTACAACTTGGAAGCAACTCTGGACGATAAAAACCACACCGTTTCCGGAAATGTAACCATTCATTACACAAACAACAGCCCGGAAACATTGGATTTTATTTGGTTGTATTTGGAACAAGATCGTTTCACTGAAAATTCTCGGGGAACACTAACAACACCCGTGCAAGGAAATCGTTACAGTGGCGATACCGAAGGAGGATTTGAATTGACGAACGTTTCCGCAAAAACAAAGACGGGGACATCTTCAAAATATTTAATCACCGACACCCGTATGCAGCTTTGGCTGGACAAACCACTTCCTGCAAAAGGAGGGACGGTTGATATAAAAATGAATTTCAAATTTAAGGTTCCGGTTGAAGGAATGGACAGAATGGGTAGGCTTGATGTGAAAGGAGGCACCATTTACGCCATCGCACAGTGGTATCCACGTGTTGCAGTTTTTGATGATGTTGTGGGCTGGAACACCGATCCTTATTTGGGCGCGGGCGAGTTTTATTGCGAATACGGAAACTACGATGTGAAAATAACTGCCCCAGCAAACCATACCGTGGTTTGTTCCGGGCAACTGGAAAATCCAAACGAAGTACTGACCAAATCGCAGCAGGACCGTTTGGCAGAAGCAGCAAAAAGCGATAAAACGGTTTATATAATTAGCCCGGATGAGGTTGGAAAACCTGTCGCCGCCGTTAAACAGAACGGAACACTCACTTGGCACTTCAAAATGGAAAACACACGCGATGTGGCTTGGGCGGCATCGGCAGCTTTTATTTGGGATGCGGCCCGAATGAATCTAGGCGGGGGAAAAACAGGTTTGGCCCAATCGGTCTATCCCAAAGAAAGCGATGGCAAAACCGCTTGGTCGCGTTCAACGGAATTTACCAAGGCTTCGATAGAATTTTATTCAAAAACCTATTTTGCGTTTCCCTATCCAAATGCTATCAACGTAGCGGCAAGTGTGGGCGGAATGGAATATCCAGGCGTTAGTTTTTGCCATTACCAAAGCAATGGCGCAGATATGTGGGATGTAACCGACCACGAATTTGGCCACAACTGGTTCCCGATGATTGTTGGTAGCAATGAACGCCGCTATCCGTGGATGGATGAAGGTTTTAATACGTTTATAAATCACTACAGTACCAAAAATTTCAACAATGGCGAATTTGTAACCAATCAGGACAATCCACGTAGTTTGGTACAATATTTAACGTATGAAAACCGAGAAGGAATAGACACCTATCCAGATGTTGCAAACGCCAGAAACCTTGCATATACCGGCTATTATAAACCTGCAATTGGACTTTATTTACTTCGCGAATACATTTTGGGAACGGAACGTTTTGACAATGCCTTTAAAAGCTACATCTATACTTGGGCATACAAACATCCACAGCCGAACGACTTTTTCAACCATATAGAAAACGTGGCGGGCGAGGATCTTTCTTGGTTTTGGAAGGGTTGGTTTTACGGCAATGGCAATATAGATTTGGGCATCACTTCCGTGGAAACTTACCAAGGGGGTTTTCTAATTACAGTTGAAAACGATGGGCAAATCCCGATGCCAGTTCAGCTTCAAGTGATTTATACAGACAATACAACTGATAATATTAATCTTCCAGTTGAAATCTGGCAGCGTGGCAATAGCTGGGAACACCTATTAAAAACCACCAAACAAGTGCAACGTGTGGTTTTGGACCCCAACAAAATGGTGCCGGACGTGAATCCTTTGAATGATACTTGGAATAAACTTTAAAAAATTCCTGTAAAGAAAAAATGCTTCCAAAGTCTAAACTTTGGAAGCATTTTTTTTGAAATTAATCTACAGCTTAACAGCCACCTAAATATACAAGCGGGTATTTGCTAACGTCTATAGTAACATCATTAGTGCTTTTTTTCACAATTTCAATTGCTTCATCGCGAGTGTATTTATTCGGACCGATATAGAAAATCGCCCCTCTTTTTGCCAATTCTTTTATGTATTCTATAGGATTTGGATTTGGTACTGGCGGTGCCTCTGTTGCCATATATAAATTTTCGTTTTCTGGTAAAGGAGTTTGGGTTTCCTCTGTCGAGATTTCCTTAAAACCTAAAATCGGTTTTTCGGACAATGTTACAATTGAATGTCCAAAAGATTCTTCGGTGATGTACATTTTTAAGTTTATATTTTCACTCATCAATTTGTGTAGTTTGCTAAAAGGAATCAAGTTGCCTTCGTAATAATACATTGTACTCATTGTATTGGGCTGTGTATTGAAATGCATGCCACTTTCTTTTGTTCTCGAAATATTTAATGAAATGTTATTGTTTTTAGTTGAAGTTGGTGCAGTCGCGGACTTTTGTGGTTCAGGTGCTTTCTTATCCAAAATGGGTTTTTCGGTTATGATTACTTTTCGTTTCCCATCATCCAATTTTATTACATTCATTGATAAAACTTTGTTTTTGGCAACTAAATCGTTTGCCTCTTCTAAAGTAATAACCTTGTTTTTGTAATAAATAGTTGCATTGTTCAAACTCTCATTTTGATTTTCGGTTGAATTGCCTGCCGCAGATTTCGGGGAAGGAAGACATTCAGGAAAAGGTTCGGCATTTGTCTTCTGCTCATCAGTCATTTTTCTATATATCGTTTCCAAAACCTTCAAAACTTTCAATGGAATAATTCGCTTTTCAATAGCTATGGCGTTATATTTTTCTGCGAGTTTGTTGTATTCGGCTATTTCGGACTTGGTTGCATTTTTTTGGATTATTTTTCCAGTGATTTCAATTCTTTCAACCTCATCGCGCACATCAATTTACAAGGCATTGTTTTGATATTTTTTTGTGTTCTGCATTGCGATTTTAAACTTTTCATTTTCCTTCAAACGCTCTTGGTATAAAATTTCGGCTTCCTCAACGGTTTTCCCAGATAGGGAATTGACTATAAAATTTGTGTCCAACTTGGCATCTTCCATGTTTTTTAAGTTGTAGATACTTAGGTTTCTATAATTGCTAGCATAGAGTATTTCTATTATGTTTTCAACTAAATCATTATCCTTTTCACTGTGTAGACCCACATTGGCAGAAAGATATTTTTGCTTTTGGGTTGGGCTAAGATGTGTATTGTGTTTGTTTATCTCTGTTTTAAGATTTTCAAGATTAACAGGAATTCCGTTTAAAGTGAGTTGTGAGTTTTTATCAATCACAATTCTAATATCCTCGATAGTGTCAGTGGCATTTACAATATTGTTTTTAACTTGTTTTGCAACAACTTCTTTCGTACTAAACCCATAAATCAAGATGGAAAGCAAGGGCAAAAGCAAAAGACTTCGAAGCCAAATGGCTCTTTTTGAGGTGTGTGTTTTCATAACTGTAAATCGTTTTTTGATAAATGAATAATTGATTGAATGTGCCAATGCAGGCGTAAAGACATTTGATGAGAATGCCAACAATATTTTTTGATATTCCGAAGTTTCCGTACCAGCGTTCAAAACGGAGCGATCTGCCAAAAATTCGTGATTCAATTTAATGCTTCTTTTTAGGAAATAAAACAATGGGTTGAACCAAAAAAGAATTTGTAAAATTTCGACAAAAATAACGTCCAAACTGTGTTTTTGAATGGCGTGGGTTTGTTCGTGAAGCATTACTTCCTGTGGAATATCCCCATTTTCGAATTGACGTTTATTCAGAAAAATATAGCTGAAAAAAGTATGGGGAATAATATTTTCCTTTAAGAGAACATTGATGAAATTACTATTTCTATATTTAGGATTCCTCTTAATTTTTTGAATTAGATTGAAAAGATTTTTTAAAAATTTCACACTGAAAAACAAGACGCCAAAAGTGTAGATTGTCCAAAGTACAAACGGCCAGTAATTGACGGTTTCTTCGGATGGGGTAAAGACAAGTTGCGGAGTTCCTTCAGTGTAAATGGACAGAACTGGAGAAACTTCCACATAGTTGGTAAATGTTATAAGTGGAATTAAAAGGGAGGCCAATAAACTTCCTAATAAATAGAACCGCTTAAAATTGTGAATGGAAGTATTTTCCATAACCAATTTGTAAAAAGTGAAAAGAATGGCGAGAATGGCTGCGGACTTCAATAAATATAGTTCCATAACTACTTAATCAATCGTTAATATTGTTTTTTAATGGTTTGATTGAACATCCAATCAAGTTTTAGTTTTCTAGTCATCATTATTTTTTTGGATGTTTCTTTTTAATTTCGGAATCAATCAATGTTTTAAGTGCTTCCAGTTCTTTTTTTGAAAGATTGGTTTCTTCAGTAAAAAACGAAGCAAACTGCGACGGACTGTTGTTGAAGAAATTTTTGATCAAACCATTGACGTGTTTTGAAAAATAATCCTTCTTTTTCACCAATGGGAAATATTCACGCGCACGGCCAAGTTGCTCGTAATCCACAAAATTTTTGTCCTGCATCCGCTTCAAAAGCGTGGCAACAGTCGTGGTTGCTGGCTTTGGGTCTGGATAGGCTTCTATCAAATCTTTCATAAGGGCGCGTTCCTGCTTCCACAAGATCTGCATTAATTGTTCTTCGGAATTGGATAAGGACATAATTGAATTTTAAAGTACTCTACAAACGTAGAACAAATATTTTAATTCTACAAATGTAGAAGAGTTTTAATTTCAAATTCCAAAAAATAAATTCCAAATAAATCCCAAACCTCAAACCTCAAACACCAAAACAAACAGAAAATCGAAAATTAAGCACTTCATTTAGTTTTCGGTTTCGGTTTCGATTTCGATTTCAGTTTCGTTTTCGATTTCAAAAGAATATCTTTGGCAAAATTTTAAAAATGAGTTTAGAAAAGGAATTGCAATTAAGAAGCGGCAACAAATGCGAACTATGTGGAAACCAAGAAAATTTGGGTGTTTTTGAGGTTCCAAGTTCGCCGACCGAAGGTGCGGAAGCTTCGATTTTAGTTTGCACAACCTGCAAAGAGCAAATTGAAGATCCTGAAAAAGTAGAATCCAATCATTGGCGCTGTTTGAATGACAGTATGTGGAGCACTGTTCCTGCAGTACAAGTTACGGCTTGGCGCATGTTAAATAGATTGAAGACCGATGGCTGGCCACAGGATTTATTGGATATGATGTATTTGGATGAAGAAACAGCGGCGTGGGCAAAAGCAGGTCTTGCTGAAAACAAAGCAAAAGCATTGGTCCATCGAGACAGCAACGGAAATATTCTTGAAGTAGGAGATTCGGTTGTGCTTATAAAAGATTTAAAAGTGAAAGGCAGCAGTATGGTTGCCAAACAAGGCACCGCTGTTCGAAGAATTTCCCTGGATCACGAAAACGAAAAATATATTGAAGGTAAGGTTGATGGGCAACAAATTGTAATTATTACTGATTTTGTGAAGAAAATATAATGTAATAAAGACCTAACAGGTTTTCAAAACCTGTTAGGTCTAAAATAGCTACTTACTCATTTCAGTAAAAAAATGATAAAACTGCGGAATGGTTTCAATTCCCTTTAAATAGTTCCAAACCCCAAAATGTTCATTGGGGGAGTGGATGGCATCACTATCCAGCCCGAAGCCCATCAAGATACTTTTGCTTTTCAGCTCTTTTTCAAACAAGGCCACTATTGGGATACTTCCGCCACTGCGTTGTGGAATTGGCGTTTTACCGAAGGTTTCTTCGTAAGCTTTTTCAGCTGCTTTGTAACCCAAGCTATCAATTGGCGTAACATAAGCTTGTCCGCCGTGATGAGGGGTTACTTTTACGCGAACGCCTTCAGGGGCGATACTTTCAAAATGTTTAGTGAAAAGCTCGGTGATCTTTTTCCAATCTTGGTTTGGCACCAAACGCATACTTATTTTTGCGTACGCTTTGCCCGCAATCACCGTTTTGGCTCCTTCGCCCGTATAGCCGCCCCAGATTCCATTTACATCCAAAGTAGGACGAATGGAATTGCGCTCGTTGGTGGAATAGCCTTTTTCCCCATAAACCGTGTCAATATCCAAAGCCTTTTCGTAATTTTTTAAATTGAAAGGTGCTTCCGCCATTTTCTCGCGTTCCTTTTTTGAAAGATTTTGCACTTCATCATAAAACCCGGGAATAGTGATGTGATTGTTTTTATCGTGAAGCGAAGCAATCATTTTCGCCAAAATATTTATTGGGTTTGCCACGGCGCCTCCGTAAAGCCCGCTGTGAAGGTCGCGATTCGGGCCTTTAACTTCCACTTCCACATAACTTAGACCGCGCAGGCCAGTGGTGATGGAAGGAACGTCTGGAGAAATCATTCCTGTGTCGCTGATTAAAATTACGTCATTGGCCAATTTCTTTTTGTTTTTTGAAACGAACCACCCCAAACTGTTACTGCCAACTTCCTCTTCGCCTTCAATCATAAATTTCACGTTGCAGGGCAGTTGGTTTGTTTCGGTCATATATTCCAAAGCCTTTACGTGCATGTACATTTGGCCTTTGTCATCACAACTTCCGCGGGCAAAAATGGCACCTTCGGGATGTAGTTTTGTTTTTTTGATGACCGGTTCAAACGGCGGACTTTCCCATAAATCCAATGGATCTGGCGGTTGCACATCGTAGTGGCCGTAAACCAAAATAGTAGGTAGTTTTTTATCGATCAATTTTTCGCCATAAACAATAGGATAACCAGGTGTTTCGCAGATTTCCACAGAATCGCAGCCCGCTTTTTCAAGTTGTTTTTTTACCGCTTCTGCGGTTTTTAGCACATCTTTTTTATAGGCTGAATCGGCGCTGATGGAAGGAATTTTCAACAGTTCTATCAATTCGTCCAAAAATCGCTGTTTGTTTTTTTCAATGTAGGGTTTTGCACTTTTCATTCGTATATATTATTTGATTTTTAATGGAAAATGGAATGCCCTATTAATTATCAGGTATTATTTTTATGGTTTTGAAAGGGCATTTCATTAGTATATAATATTTTTTCTAAAAGTACTAAAAATGGCGTAATTTGTCGAGTGAACCAATGCTTTCATTTTATGCAAAACGCTTTTTTAAAATTGCCTTTTCACTTTACGGAAGAGAAACTGCTGAATGATTTGAAGATTTGTAAAAATTACAACTTCACTTCCCACTTCAACAAAAATGATTATTCCGGAGAATGGACGTCGATTGCATTGCGCTCGCAAAACGGTGAAATGGATAATATTTTTGCACTTCCGCAAGGTGAGGAAAAATATAAGGACACCGAATTGCTTCAGAAATGTGGTTATTTTAGAGAGATTGTCAATTCTTTTGAATGTGAAAAAGAATCAATCCGACTTTTAAATCTAAAACCTGGCAGCGTTATTAAAGAACATACAGATTACAATTTGGGTTATGAAGACGGGATTTTCAGAATTCACATTCCTATTACTACGAATGAAGATGTACATTTTGTAATCAATTCCAATGAGGTGAAAATGTTGCCAAATGAATGTTGGTACGGAAATTTCAACTTGCCGCACAGCGTTCGCAACGATGGGAAAACCGATAGAATTCATTTGGTGATGGATTGTTTGCGCAATGAGTGGTCCGATAATCTGTTTGCAAAATGTGGATATAATTTTGAAATTGAAACAAAGCAACCCGAATATTCCAGGGAGACCAAACTTCAAATGATTGAGCAGTTGAAATTGATGAATACCGAAACTTCTGAAAAAATGATTGCACAACTACAAAAGGAACTTTAATGAAGCAGGGAAAAGAACGCGACTTTGTGTTGGAAAGGATTTTTCAGTTTTTTGATGAAATAGCTATTCGGTATAATTATACGAAGATTGAATCCGAAACTTTTTTGCCTGGAATTCAAATCAAAAATGGGAGTTTGCAAATTGATTTGGAAAAACTGAAATACCCCGGCGATTTGCTTCACGAAGCGGGACATATTGCTGTAACCCTTTCTGAAGAAAGAAAAGCTTTAAATGATAATGTTATTGAAAATAATGAAGCGAAAGCTGGTGATGAAATGGCGGTTTTGCTTTGGTCATATGCCGCAGCCAAGAAAATTGGCATAGTGCCTGAAATTGTTTTTCACGAAGAAGGCTACAAAGGCCAGGCAAAATGGCTTGCAGAACAATTTGAGAGCGGAAACTACATTGGTCTTCCTTTACTGCAATGGATGGGTTTGACCGTTTCGGAAGGCGATCAAACTTTTCCAAAAATGATAATGTGGTTGCGAAGTTAGATGTAACTGAAAATTTTTAAGATAAGTTGGCAATCATTTGGAAGTATTATTTATATTTGCACTCCTTTTACAATATGTCCTAAGTGTTGTAAAAAATTTTGATGCAGGCGTGATGGAATTGGTAGACATGCTAGACTTAGGATCTAGTGCCGTGAGGTGTGAGAGTTCGAGTCTCTCCGCCTGTACACTTCGGCTTTGCTCAGTGCAGGCCACGAAAAGCTTCAGTGAAAACTGGGGCTTTTTTTATACAGTAAAGTTTTTTGAATTTGATTTTATTTAGAATAAGTTCAACGTGAAAACAAACTGTGAACTGCAACCAAAAGCAAAAAAATAGTGACTTGGCTTGAATATAATTCAAAAAAAGCATTTGTCAAAATCATTACCCCAAATCAATAATTAGTTTTATTTTTGTTACCCCTGAAAATAGAGCAGCGAAAAGAGAAAAAAGAAAAGAGAAAAGAGAAAAGAGAAAAGAGAAAAGAAAGAATGGAATATGGGTTTGGACAAAATTCAATTTGTGGGGAATAAAAATTATAAATAATTAATAAGTACTATTTTGAAGACATTACAATTCAGAGAGGCAATAGCCGAAGCGATGAGCGAAGAAATGCGCCGCGACAAAACCATATATTTAATGGGTGAGGAAGTGGCTGAATACAACGGGGCTTACAAAGCCAGTAAAGGAATGTTGGACGAGTTTGGAGCCAAACGCGTTATTGACACCCCAATTTCGGAAAATGGGTTTTCGGGTATCGCCATTGGCAGTGCCATGAATGGGAACAGGCCGATTGTTGAGTATATGACCTTTAACTTCTCTCTTGTTGCGATTGATCAAATAATAAACAATGCTGCCAAAATGCGCCAAATGAGCGGCGGACAATTCAATATTCCGATTGTTTTCCGCGGGCCAACGGCTTCTGCGGGGCAACTTGCAGCCACGCACAGCCAGGCTTTTGAAAGCTGGTACGCCAACTGCCCAGGGTTGAAAGTAGTGGTGCCGAGCAATCCTGCCGATGCAAAAGGGTTGTTGAAAAGTGCCATTCGCGATAACGACCCCGTTATTTTTATGGAAAGTGAGCAGATGTACGGCGATAAAGGCGAAGTGCCCGAAGGCGAATAT
This sequence comes from Aequorivita sp., assembly GCA_036724225.1. Taxonomy (GTDB): domain Bacteria; phylum Bacteroidota; class Bacteroidia; order Flavobacteriales; family Flavobacteriaceae; genus Aequorivita. The sequence continues at coordinate 6,238 of DAIMFZ010000002.1, read as the reverse complement.
TTAATTCCGTTGGGCGTTGCAGAAATTAAAAGAAAAGGGAAAGATGTAACCATTGTTTCCTTCGGAAAAATTATAAAAGAAGCTTATAAAGCCGCTGAAACATTGGCAGAAGAAGGCATCGAGTGTGAAATTATCGACCTGCGTACCGTGCGCCCATTGGACTATAATACAATTTTTGAATCTGTAAAGAAAACAAATCGTTTGGTGATTCTTGAAGAAGCTTGGCCGTTTGGAAACGTTTCTACCGAAATAACCTACCAAGTACAAAAACAAGTTTTCGACTATTTGGATGCCCCAATTGTAAAGATTAATACAGCAGACACGCCTGCTCCGTTTTCCCCAGTTTTGTTGGAAGAATGGTTGCCAAATAGTGAAGATGTGGTTAAGGCAGTAAAGAAAGTTCTTTATAAATGAAAATTCCAAATTCCAAATAGCAAGCACCAAATTACAAATAAATCCCAAAATTCAAATAAGAAATAAATTCCAAAAAACAATCCTGATTGTTAACGTGACAAATTCCAAACAAAATAAATAATGTCTGAATCTTCAAATAATAAACCCTATTACCTGGTAGAATGGACTTTGTTATTTGCAAAAGACATTCGTCTTTTCATCAAGACATTGAAAATGACGATTTGCCAAATGAAAAAGGAGTAGATGATTTGAAACAAGAAGCCACGGAACTTAAAAAAATTCTTTCAGCAATAATCGATAAATCTTAAATTAGAGATAGTATTTCTTTGATTTTTCCGTTTTTGAATTTATTTGGAATTTGGGATTTGTCATTTGAGATTTTATAATAAAAATATGAAGCATTTTTTAATTGTTTTTTTCTTGATTTTTAGTGCTTCGGTATTTGCCCAAACCAAAGTTAGCGGCGTTATTAAAGATGACACGGGCTATCCGGTTGCTTTCGCCAATGTGTTGTTTAAAGATTCGCAGGAAGGAACCATTTCAGACGAAAATGGACGTTTTTATTTGGAAAGCAGCAAAACCTACAAAACTGTTATTTTCTCATTTATTGGCTTTACTACCAAAGAAGTAGAGCTCACTTCGCGAAGCACCTACAATATGGCGGTGGTTTTGGAAGAAAGTGCTGATGCGCTGGACGAAGTATTCATTTATTCGGGGAAAACTTCAAAAAAGAACAATCCTGCTATTGACATTCTACGGAAAATATGGGAAAACCGAAGGGAAAACGGGGTGAAAAAATTCAAACAATACAGTTACGATAAATACGAGAAACTTGAATTTGATCTAAATACCATAGACAGCGCGCTCATCAATAGCAAGATTTTCAAGGGAATGGAATTCATTTTTGACCAGACCGATACTTCAAGCGTTACTGGAAATTCGTATTTGCCTATATTCATAAACGAAGCTTCTTCAAAAGTGTATGGCGATAATTCGCTGAAAGAAGAAAAGGAAGTATTGCAGGGAAACAAAAATTCTGGTTTTGACAACAATCAAACCCTTATCGCCTTCGTAAAAGATCTTTACAGCGAATATGACGTTTATGACAATTACCTAAAGTTTTTCGACAAAGCCTTTACCAGCCCACTTTCCCGCACTGGGATAGATGTTTATAACTATGTGTTGCGAGACAGTGCCTATCGCGACAATAAATGGTGTTACAACATAGTGTATTACCCCCGCCGAAAAAACGAACTGACCTTTAAAGGCGATTTTTGGGTAAATGACACCACTTGGGCCATTAAGGAAATAAACCTACAAGCTTCCAAAAGTGCAAATCTAAACTGGGTGCGCGATGTGTATATTGAACAGGAGTTCGATGTGCTGAACGATTCCATTTTCCTGATAACCCGCGATTATTTTATGAGCGATTTCAGTTTTCGGAAAAAAGAGGAGGCGAAGGGTATTTATGGGAAACGCACAACCTTGTATGACAACTATGTCTTCAATATTCCGAAAGACAAAAAATTCTACAGTAAACAGGTAGATCCCTACAATTTTGAAGTTTATAACAGACCGGATGAGTTTTGGGAAAAAAACCGGATGGAGAAGCTGAGCAAGGATGAGAAGGGTGTTTACAAAATGTTGGACACCCTAAAAACCGTTCGGCGTTTCAAGGCATTGTACAATATAGGCGCCACGCTGGCGAGTGGATATTACGAAATAAACAATTTTGATGTAGGGCCTGTATTTTCAATTTTCGGTTTCAACGAGTCCGAAGGGATGCGTATTCGTTTGGGCGGGCGCACCTACTTTAGCCAAAACGACCCATGGCGGTTTGAAGGTTTTGGGGCTTATGGTTTTAAGGATGATAGGTTCAAATACGGAATCTCGGCCAAGTGGCTTTTAGATCGAAAATCGCGGCTTACCGTTTTTGGCGGCAATCGCCGCGATGTGGAACAAACAGGCGCCAGCCTCACCAATAGCAATGACGTTTTGGGGCGCAGCCTTGCTTCTTCTTCACTGTTGTCTGTGGGGTCAAATGACAGGCTTTCGCGAATAAACCTAAGTACCGTTGGTTTTGATATTGAACCTTGGAAGAATTTTATTTTACGCTTAACGGGTTCCTACCGAACGTTGGAATCTGCCACGGATACATTCAGCATTGATTATAAGGTAATGGAAGATGGCGTTTTTACGGGTGATGTGAAAAGCGAACTAAAGCAAGCTGAAATACAACTTGGATTTTTATACGCCCCAGGAAGAAAAACCTCTGGCTATGGCGTTGAACGTACCGTTATAAACGAAGGCGATTTCCCTTCTTTCTATGCAGGTTATAGTTATGGATTGAAAGATGTGATGGGCGGCGATTTTGACTATAAGAAAGTACAGGCACTCTATACACAGCCGTGGAATATTGGGGGTATTGGACGTTTATATTCCACGGTTGAGGTGGGGAAGACCTTTGGAGCGGTGCCGTTGAGCTTGCTGAATCCAATTCCTGGAAACCAGACCTATTTTAGTATATACAACACTTTTACCCAATTGGATTACTACGAATTCGTTAGCGACACTTATACTTCACTTCACTTGCAGCACAACTTTGGGGGGCGCATCTTTTCGCGTATTCCTTTATTGCGAAAACTGGATCTGCGGGAAGTAGTTGGTTTTAGGGCTATCTATGGTAGCATTTCACAAGAAAACAAGAATTTGAACGCTTCAAACATTGTTTACCAGGCACCCGAGGATATCTATTGGGAATGGAGCGTGGGTGTGGGCAACATCTTCCGAGTGTTTAGGTTGGACTTCAACTTCCGCGGGAACTATTTGGACCATCCCGATGCCCGAAAGTTTGGGATAACTGGGGTGTTTGGGTTTAGTTTTTAAGAGTACTATTACTTTTCCTCTCTCATTTTATTTACTTTCTAGCATTTTCTTATATAGGATACGTATTTACTTTATATAAGTATAATATGCTTCATATTCGCTATAAACATACTATAAAGATACTATAAACTCACTATAAAGTTACTTTAAATACGCTTTAAAGTAGGACTATATTATATTAATTGTTATATTAGCCTTTTTAAAAACTTCATATTATGGCAAAGCAGACAGGGATTATTAAATTAAAGGGTACTATAGGAGATATTAATTATTATAAAACCAAAAACGGGGGGGATCTGGCGCGTGAGGCTGGAGGGGGTTTCAGCAAGAATCCGAAGAACAAGGAAAGCTTGGTGCGGACTATGGAAAATGCTTCGGAGTTTGGTCGGTGCAGTAAGACAAAGAAGGCTTTTAAAATTGCCCTCGCTCCATTTTTATGTGTGCGAAAGGATGGGGAGCTCCATGGACGGATGGTACAAATGTTTACCAAGTTGAAGGATCTGGACCCCGTGAGCAGTCGGGGGAATAGGATGGTGGGTCGCGGGTTGGAAACGCCCAAGGGCAGGCAGTTGCTCCGCAGTTTTGTTTTTACGCCTTTGTGTAATGTTATAGATGTATTGGCAGCCTCAGTTGAATTTGATTTTAGTTCGCGGACACTTAGGGTAACGAACTTTGATATAAAAAGCGTGAAATTTCCCTCTGGGGCCACACATATGGCACTTGCGCTGGGGCTGTTGCATTTTGACTTTGACACGTTAGCATACCGTTTAAAGAACAGTGCCCCGCTGTATATGGATAGGAACTACGGTGCTACTTCTTTTGAAATGACTACTGACTTGCCGGAGGTTGACGGTACGCCGATGGCGGTTTTGGGGATGAAGTTTTATCAGGAGGTGGACAGTACTTATTATTTGTTTAAAAGTGCAAATGCTGTGGGGGTTGAGGTGTTGGGGGTTGGGTAGTGGGTAGTTTTTTTATCCGTAATTTAGGCTAATTAAAATAAGAGAGCCCGCGCGTTGTATATGCTTTTTGCATTTAGTGAGTGCTGTAGGCCTCACCTTGTGGGTTTACAAGAACCCTCTTGGATAAATTCCAAATCACAAATTCCAAATTCCAAATAATAAATAATACTCAATTATCGATAAACAATTAAAGAACTTCTTAAAAAAGAGAGAACCCACGCGTTGTATATGATTTCGCATTTAGTGAGTGCCGAGGCCTCACCTTATGGGTGTACAAGCACCCTCGGTTTTCTGTTGTCTCCACCTACGCTAAAGCTTTGGTGGACGAGTGTTGTCGGTTGTCGGTTGTTGTTGTTGATTTTGCTTATGGATGTACAAATATTCTTTTGCGTTTTATTTAATCGACAATGAGTTCTATGCCGGCTTTTTCGGCCTTGTATTTTATCTTTTCCATCAACTCATAATAGCTCCAGTTGCGCAATACGAATTCTTCCTCCTTGGCTATCCCAATCTTGTCTTCCTGATTTAATAATACCAGTGTTCCTGCCTGCTTTTTTACGCAAAAATCGATTAATTTTCTGCTGTACAGGTGGAGGCGGTTGTTGACATAATTGCGTTCCTTTTCATGAAATCTGTCCACCGCCTTTAATTTGCGTTTGGTGCCTTTACCTGATCGGGAAAAGGTGGCGCCGGCTTGAGCGCGTTTCCGTGCTGCCTGAATGGCCAGCCTTCGGTGCAGGAATTCTTCCCTGCTGCCAATGGTTAGTCTAGTGCCATCGGCCTTTACTACGATGGGATATTCTAAGGATAGGGAAGCTTCTGCGATTACTTCGGTCCTCAGTTGGTGTTTGTCCTTTTCTATTGTAAAAACCGCCAGCCAAAATATCTTACCGTCCTTTAGTTTGATATGGGAGGTGCGAATGCTGGTCTCTCCGGCGATTGCCCGTTCCAACAGTTTTCGCTTGTCGGTGAAATCCTTGCCCAAATAGATACGGAAAGGAATTTTGAACAGCCGAAAGCAAAATGCCTTTTTCTCCTCGTTATAGTGGAGGCAGTGGATGCACTCATCTGGTGCAAAGGGGAAGGCCATATTTCTTCTAAAGTTTTTTAGCGAGCGCTCGCCTTTCCAGTATGCGGATTTCTCCTTGTTAAAAGAAAGGAGGAGGGCGCGATTGAGGTTGGAGAGGATGTTGGTTGGGATTTCGCCCTTAAAGCGGTCTGACACCAAGCGGTAGGTGGTATTGTTGCGTGACTGTTTTAGGATACCGAGCGGGTCCTTTTTCTCATCGGTTAGTTTGTACTGCACTTTTTCCGAGAGATATAGGAACTCCTGTATCATTTCTTGTATATAATGGTGGGAGACGATAAGGTTGGCAGCGCGATAGGCACGGTTCTGCCATTGGTACAGCTTGCCCATGGCCACTTTGCGCTCCTCTAGAGTGGGCAGGTCGATCACTAGCTGTAGCTTTCTGGTCAGTTTTAGTGTATTCGTTTCCATATTAAGCTGATTGGGGTTGCTGTTGGTGTTTTTCCTGTAATAGTTTATAAGCTGACATAAATTCGCTGTGCACTTCCTTTTGGGAGCGGTTGAGGGTTTCGGCTATGGCGGCGAAGGAATATTTTTTTTCACAACGGAGTTTGAGTACCTCTGCCTGTGCTGGCGTCATCGCGCCTTGTAGCTTGATAGTGGCAGGCTTTTGTTTGCTGTTTAGCGTCCCGCCCTGATCGATGATAGTCTTGATTGCGGCAATTGCCCGTTTTACCTTAAGGCTGGTATCGGTAACGCTGCTGCCCATGGCCTCGGCAATGGCTTTATATTTAAAGCCGTATTTAAGGCAAAGCTCAATAAGGTGTTTTCCCTCGGCATCCAATAGGGGCAGTACGCTTTGTATGAGCTCGAAGTCCTGTTGTTCCTTTTCTTGTGCCTTTTGGGTCTCGACCTCGCTTAGGGGGTCATAGCCCGCCATATAGTCCAG
>DAIMFZ010000001.1:34064-40622 GCA_036724225.1 Aequorivita sp. | reverse complement strand
TGAATACCCATTTTCACGGAGACCACACGGGCGGAAATGCAGCTTTGGCGAAAACTGGGACGGTGATATTCTCTCAGGAAAATGTACGCATGCGTTTGCAAGGGTTGATTCGTAGAGAAGCTAAAAAAATACCACAAGAGGCCCTTCCTATAGTTACATTTTCTGAAGATCTTTCATTCCATTTCAACGGTGAAAAAATATACGTTTTTCACATCCACAACGCGCATACAGATGGGGACGCGATGGTTTATTTTACGGAAAGTAATGTTCTGCACACGGGAGATGTTTTTTTTAATGGGAAATATCCGTTTATTGATATTGAAAACGGAGGAAGCCTAAAAGGATGTATCGATGGACTTGAAAAAGCAATGATGGTCATAAATGAAGAGACGAAAATAATTCCCGGCCACGGCGATGTGGGTACATATTCAGATCTTCGAAAAACAAGTGATATGTTGGTCACTATTTATAAGCGGGTCTATACACAATATTTAAACAAAGAGACCGAGGATGAAATAGCAAAAATGACCGATATTACAAAAGAGTATGACGATCAAGGCTATAGCGAAGGCTTTATTAAAACGGAGTCATTTTTAAGAATGATATACAAAGAAGTGGCGAAGGAACGCAGCCCAATGGATAAAAACAACGAAAAAAATGAAAAGGCACGCGAAAAGATTGAACAGATGCAGAAAGAATACGATAAGAAAAATAAAAAAAATTAACTCGGTTCAGATTTATTGATACTGTTCGGGAAATTTATAATCCGACATTGATTTAATTAAAAATCGTAATACCAGTTGAACAAATCTGTGCGGATCCCAAAGTTTACCCAGGTGGTTTGATTTTTGAAAACCGTTTCGGTTTCAACTTTTGGATCAAAGTTTCTGAAGATAAAACTTCCGTAAATTTTTAAGTTGGTAGCAGGGTTTATAACATATCCTGCCTGCAATTCAGCGTGGAAAAAATCGGTGGTGTTGCCTTGAGCCAAATCATTGCCATTGTCTGAAATTCGGTTATCTTCAGTTCCGTAAATATTTGCACCATAAAAATTTGAATCTTCCGCCGTGTTAAATTCAAATCCACGTTTTGCAACAATAAATTTTGCATCTCCATAAATTCTTCCTTTCTGATAACGCGCTATGGCTATAAATTCAGAAAAATTTGCGCCAAGTGTATGCGCCATAGATTGGTTATTGTGCCCGTAATTCAACACAACTGTGTTGTGCGAATAGGTATAAGGCCGCACTCTGTTATATTCAGTTTGTAAATAAAGGTTTTTTAGACCAAAGGCATCGTAGTATTTTAGCCCGAGTTGGTAGCCGGTTTTATTTTTATAACTGCCCTTTCCACCAAAAACATCACTTGAGGAAAATTCGTCAATAATAAACTGACCGTATGCATTTATACGGTCGTTCACTTTATATTTCGTGCTAATTCCAATCAAAGCATTTCCCCCACGGGAACCTGTTGAAAATTCGATAGCGCGGTAAAAAATAATTGGGTTGAGATAGTTTACGTCAAATCCACGGCCATTGTCGTTCTGCCAAATCACGGATTCAAAAAGCCCTATATTCAAGCGTTTGGTGATGTTATAGCTTAAATAATGGTTTGCCATATATTTTGTTCGAAAGGAACCATCCTCTGTAACCTCTGGGCGTACGTCGCGGAGTGACATCCATGTGTTGGTGTATTTCAGTTTCCAAAAAGTAGTATTTATTTTGAAGAACGGATACGCACTGGCATTGTCGCTGGTAAATAATGAGCGGTAGCCATCGCCAAGAAATGTTTTGCCATGCCCAAACTGAATGTTGAAATATTTTGAAGGTGTATATGAAATATGCCCAGTGGCTAAAGGATAATCATAGGAATCTGATTTAAATCTTTTAGCAATTCCACGTCCGGGAATAATCGCTGGATTTCCTCCCGCAGGACGTATGGATTCGGCATAACGGTTATAGTAATCTGCGAAACGGCCTTGGCTTTCATAAATAACACCGAAAAAGCTGAGCTGTTTCCCAATACCTCCTTGAGTGTAAATAAGACGGGTATTGTTATAGGTGTCAATATCCGCATCAAAATCCTTTCCGGCCTGCAAATCCACCCCAGCATCAAGTGTTAACCAATATTCTTTCCCTTTAATTGTAATGAGGTGTTCGTTCCATAGTTTTCGGCCAAACCAGGAAGTTTTGTTTTTCAAAAGTGCTTTGTTAGCGGTTTCAAAATCGTAGTATTTATTTACTTCACTATAAATATAAGGCTTTTGGGCGGTATGATTGTTCAGGCCTACACGGTTTAAAGCTGGATCAAAAAGGCTATAATTGTGGTGAGAAAGCGGAATGTTTATGTTGCTTCTATACTCTTCATTGTTATAAGGTAGGTTCTCAATGGCATCATATTCGTTCACCAAAGCTTCTCTTTCGTTTTTTGCGGATATTTTGGCTGTTTGAATAATACTTTCGCCCGGGGCAACCAAAGGAATGGCAATGGGCAAAGTAAACTGGACATAAGCTGGAGAACCGTTATAGGTAGCTGGCGCCACCTGGGGAAGGGTTTCAAAAACCCTCCGTGCTTCTTGTTTTAATTCGTCATAAATCCCATCAACATACAAAACTTTGAACTTTCCTTCTTTGGTAACCTCGAAAAGTACGTTTACATTTCCTTTGTAATTTTCAGCGAATACTTTTTCGGGAACTTTAAAATTCTGAAAAATGAATTGTTGCAAGGTGTTTTTAAAACAACTTTCCACAGCATCTACTTCTGCGCTGGCACATTCTTTAAAAACTGGGTATTTTTCATATTGGGCAGATGGTATCTGTGCAAAAGATACTAATGAAAAACAAAAAACAAAAAGGAAGAGAAACTGCTTCATCGGGGTTTAAACGTTTAAAGCCGAAAGATACAGTTTTTTTACAATGACCGTATTCAAAAAAAGCTCCCATTTTAGTGGGAGCTTTCAGTTTTCGGTTCAACTATTTTATTGAATTTTAAATATAATGGGCACGGTATATAGCACAGCTACGCTTTTATTACCTTGTTTTCCAGGTTTCATTCGCGGTAAACTTTTGATGACTCGCTGTGCTTCTTTCTTTAGACTGGCATTGTGCGAATTTGCAACAACGTCTGTTACAAAACCATTGGAATCAATTTTGAAATTGACATATATTCTGTGGGTTTCGTTCGCATTTAAATCTTCCAACAATTCCTTTCTAAAATTCTTATTTATAAACGAATTTATATTTGAAGAAAGACACTCAATTTTTTCAGCATTGGTACCGAAAGTCTCACAGCCTGGAAAAACTGGCACAAACTCAACATTCATTATGGATCTAGGCACAACTGGTTCAGGATCGGCTGTGGGAACCACAGGGGAAACGGGTGCATCAATTACAGGTTGATCTATGGAAGCAATTGGGGATTCAACCGTTGTATCCGTATTTGGTTTTACATCAAATGTGCTACTTTTTACAGCTTTTTGAATGGGCACTCTTTTTTCAACTATCTTTTTTACTGGGTCAGCTGGTTTTGGCCGGTCCACCTCAATTACATAGTCCTTCATTGGAGGCTCCATTTTACCTTCAAAAGTTGGCGGCTTTGCGTCTGCAATCCTCATTTCAAAATTGGTTTGCATCACAAAAAAAACTATCAGCAAGCTGGAAATTACACCTATTTGAAAAAACAAACGCGAGTTCCATTTGATGTTGATCTGCTTTTTTTCAGCTCTCTTGTTTCGGATATTTTTTACAGTTGCTTTCATAATTATAATATTTATGGTTAACTTCTTTATGAAATACAACTGTTGTGCCAAAATGAAAAAACCCTGTATTTACGGATGTAAACACAGGGTTATTGAAAATTTTTACAATTTAATTTATTGAATATCAAACACTATTGGAAGTGAGTAAAGTACCCCAACTGGTTTTCCGCGTTGTTTTCCGGGGGTCATATCTGGTAATGATTGCACAACGCTAACTGCTTCTTTTTCAAGTCTTGGGTGCGGGGCGCGTGCGCGAACATCCACAACCTTTCCGTTTTTATCAATTTTAAATTGTACAGAAATACGCTGTCTTCCTTCCAGACCTAAATCTGACGCAAGGTTTGTATCAAATTTTTTATTAATGAACTCACTAATTTTAGAGGACATGCATTTCTTTTTTGCATCGTTCCCTTTTTCATTCTCGCAACCTGGATAGACAGGTACATTTTCAATTACAGCGAAAGGAACGTCGGCAATTTCTTCTTCTACCACTTCTTCCTTAATCTCCTTTACCTCAACAATTTTTTTATCCTGTTTAGTTTCGGTGGATTGTATAATTGTTTCCTCCTCTTCATCTTCGTCCTCCATAACCTCAATTACTTCTGGTGCTGGTGGCGGTGGCGGTGGCGGTGGCGGTGGTGTTAATTGCTGAGTGATTGGAATTTCCTCTTCCAGCTCATCACCTACATCAAGTTTTCCGTAGTCGTTATCAGATTTATCGTAAGATTTCCATTCAATTGCTTGCCAAGCAAGGAAAAGCATTACAACCATTCCAAGTTGGAAAAAAAGCATGCTCTTACGGCTAACATCTGCTTTCGGATTTTTTTTGTGTTCCATAATAGTGGGTTTAACGTGTTGCTAAAATATAGAAAATCATTCAATTTAAAACATAAACGAAATTTTAAATTTTTAAATGCTTTTTTATGCTTTTAAAAAAAAAGATTCCGAACAATGTGCCTATTAGGTTCGCGGCTACATCAAAAATATCTGCTGTACGCGAAGCCGTTAACAGCCCCTGTAATATCTCAATTATTATGCCATAAAGCAATATTGAAAATAACAGAATTATTAACTCTTTACCATTTAGTGGGTGCTCATTTCTTGCAAAAAAATAGTACATCCACAAATTTATCAAAATAAAATAAATTGTACTGTGCACTATTTTATCAATTGCGGAAAAATCCATTCTCGGCAAATCAGGACTTGGAATGAAAAACAGAACAGTAATGATGCAACTGTAGCATACAGCGATAAGCAACAGGTTTTTATTCCCCAATAAGCGCTTTGTATGCGGCATCGTCCAAAAGTTCAGCTATTTCATCTGGGTTCGAAATTTTCATCTTTATCATCCAACCCTCACCATAGGCATCTGTGTTTACCTTTTCGGGTTCAGATTCCAAACTTTCGTTGAATTCAATTATTTCCCCGGAAAGTGGCAGAAAAAGGTCAGATACCGTTTTTACTGCTTCCACAGTTCCAAATACTTCTTCTTTGTCCATAGTGTCGCCTACGGTTTCAACTTCCACATATACAATGTCACCAAGTTCGCCTTGGGCGAAATCAGTTACTCCAATAGTGGCAATATTGCCTTCGATCTTGACCCATTCGTGGTCTTTTGTATATTTTAAATTTGATGGTATATTCATAATCAATTAATATATTAAGAGTTTCTTAGTTTCCAAAGTTATAGCGAAGGGTAATTCCACTTCTAATTGTGGTTTGAGGGAATGCAGTGGAAATGGCATATTTAGAAAATGTATGGTCATAATAAAACAATGCCGTTAGGTTCTTGCTCAAGGCATAATCTATGGACAACTGGGCGCCATAGATGGTTTGGCCAGCTGTGGTTTGGTTGTTCAAGATGTCCAAATACCTTATAATGGTTATATTATCCCTTCTTGAAAGATCCACTTTAAAGTTAAGATCGCTTGTAATTACAGATTTTTTTCCTCCGAAATTAGTGGAAATGCGAAGGTCCTTAACTCTATAACCAAGTCCGAGAATGTATTCATTCCCTTTTATTTCCGTGAGTAAGTTGTTCGCAAAACTCAATGAAAGTGCACGGTCTTTTCGCATTTCGGCAAGTATTTTTACCGAGTTGTTCATTTCAAAATCCACTTTTAATAAAGGAGAAAACTGTTCGGTAAGGTTAACATTGGTCAACAATGTTTTTACTTTAAAGTTACCTGCTTGATCCGTTGCATCAGGCTCCGTAGGATTGTAGTCCAAATTGGATTGAAACTGGTTTACCGTATAGCTTGCCCTATATCCGTGGGAAAGAGAAAAACGTTTGAAGTTTTTCTTGAACCAGGGAATTTTCATTAATCCGGTATATTTTATATCCCAGTTAGGCAGTGGAATGTCCCGGAATATGCCCGTTTTTTCTTTAGAAGCATTACTTCCCTTATAGGCCGAAATGAATGCTGGCAATAACACATCTTGACTGTTTCTTCCAAAACCAACTGGGTAACCAAGTGTATCTCTTGGTATTGCGATTCCTTGGTAGAAGTCTTCAGCAAGTCTGTTTGCAATGATCAATCGGTTTTTTCGGAAATCGTCAAAAGCGGCAGAGCTGGTTTCATCACTAGTGCTAAAAGCAGTTTTTATCAATACTGTTGATATATTGAAATTACCAAAGGTTGTTGGAGTCAATGAATTGTATAGACCATCCTGGACAATATAGTTTTCGGCATAGTTTTCAGAATATATTCTGCTACCGTTTACATCTACTGTCAAATCATTTATAGGTTCCAAATTGGCTTGGATGTTATTCGCCAGTTGATGCAATCGCATATTCTCTG
>DAIMFZ010000001.1:0-34054 GCA_036724225.1 Aequorivita sp. | reverse complement strand
TCAACTTCTGTGTATTGTTGGTTGAATTCTGGGTACAACGTTAACCATCCTTTTTGTGCGGCCAGTTCTCTCACTTCCGCTTGACTACCAAAAACGAAACCTGCAGTTGGTTTAAGAGTTCCAATGAAACCAATTGACGGCAAATAGCCGGGCAAATAAATACCGTTGTTTTCTTGATAGTTGAACTGAATTTTCTTCAACATAGTAGCGAAGCCAATAGCAGTATTTAAAGCTTTATCGCCAGCGTTCAAGCCTCCTTCTGCACCTCCTTTTCCAAGTACGTTTGGAGAACCTGTTTTTCCGTTTGAAAGTTCTTCTTTTTCCTCTTTCCCCAGTTTGCCTTCCCTTCCAGTTTTTCCTTCTTTTTCGGAATTCTTTTCTCCAACTTCACCGCCTTCAGTAGCTATTTTTTTCTTGCTTTTCTTGATTTTGGTAAGTCCCACGTAACGGTAAAAACCGTTCATGTCTATACTGGAATTGATTTGGTGCGTACTTGCATTCTGTATGGAATTACCCAAATTATAGGTATTTGTGGTGCCATCACTCAATTGGATGGGCAGTTCGTTAAACTGTTTACTTCCAGCCTGCCATTGATAATCGCCCGTATAGGAATAGGTTCCCCTTATAAATTTCAAAAATGGGAACTTGCTGAATGGCAAATCATAATTCACTTGCAATGATTGGAAATGTTGGTTCGGATTGCCCACATCAAAGAACCCGTCCCAAACGCCTATTTCGTTGTTTACAAAGCCAGCGTCGTCCAAATAATTATTGACAATCATATTATTGGTAGAAGTGAAGTTTAAACGCAATGATTTGGTCAAGTTATGATTTATGGTATATTGCCAATCGAAAAGGAAATTTCGTTGGTACAATTTTGGAAGGCCAATATTGCCAGAATCCCTATTTATTTCCCTAAATTTTTGCTCGTTATACTGCCGTGTGATATTAGAACTTACAGAAATATTGGTAGGCAAATAATTAAAGTTGAAATCTTTCATGAATTGCCAATATTTCCCCCTAAACAAGGAATCATTCTTTTTGAAAGGTTCCACAGGTTTTGCCGTGAAATTGTAATTATAGGTTGCCCCTACACGAACGTTCTGCTCCAAGGCATCTTCCACTTCAAAGTCGTGATGGTCTGTTTGGTTATATGAAAATGATGCTGTAAGGTTTTCTACATCATACACTTTCCCTTTGGCATCGCCAGTGCGTTCTTTACGAACCCCTATTAAGTTTACACTTTGCCGTTTGGTATAATTTACCGATTGTTGCTTTATTCTATCCTTTTCGCCTTGGTCCTCTTCACTATCCAAACGTGCTTCCAGTTCTATATCTTGGAATTCGGGGTCGTACTGGGGGGTTATTAATTCCTCCGAACGCCCATAGTTGAAAGGAAATTGGATTCCCCATTTTTTTGGCAAGAGTTGACCAAAGTTCCAGTTTGAAACTACATCATATTGCTGCAAATCTTCGCGGCTTCGCTGGTTTGGGCCCTGTTCTATGGAACCAAAACCAATTGTACTGCGTTTTCCGGTGGCACTGATGGTTGCAAAATCTGCAACGTTGGCATCCATACTCACCACGGCAGCCCATCCACCTTTGTTTTTTAGTTCAGACATTCTGAGCTCGTTGAACCATACTTCACCGCATATATCGTTAGAGGATCTGTTCTTTAATCCGAGCATTATAGTACGGACATTCCCAAAACTTGGGTTTCCTATTATACCGATTCTGAGTTCGTTTTCTCCATTGGTGGTTCCACCATCTAGTTCAGATTGATTAAAAAAGTTTACCTTGGTTTGATCGTAAAGTACAGTGTTGCCCAGCACTTTTGTTTTCACTTGCTGAAGCAATTCCAAAGGTAAATTCAAGCGGTTTGCAAGTGGCCAAATTTCCTCGGCGGATCTAGCGCCAAAATTCGTTGGGTTCAACGGAATTTGGATTTCGTAATAGTTATTGGTAAGGTCATTCCCCAGACGAATAAATGCAACCAATTGGCCATCACTGAGTTCCGTTTGATTTTGAAGTGATTCTGCGTGAATGAACATTTCCAGATTTTTGTACTGGCGCATGTCCACATTAAAGCTTTTATACACCGAACGGCCATCATTTGGTTCCAAACCACAAACGCGCAAAGCAAGAGACTGTTCGTTTTCGCGGATAATATTGTTGTTGTTGTTGAATTCCTCGCGCTGAAGTCCTGGAGGAAGTACATACGGAATAGGCTCTCGGTTTTCGTTTTCTTCAATGCTGACGGCTTCCACTTCAAAGAGGGTATCGTCGTTTGCGGGATCTTCAAAGGTTACGTCGTCCAAGGTTTTCTCAAATCTTCTGTAATCGCCGCGAACCAATTCCAAAGTTCCAAAACGAAGAACTGTATTCTGGGTAAATTTTGAAAGGAACATTCTCATAAAACGAACAGACCTGTAATCGGAAATTCCTCCTTTTGCTTGGTCGGGCTTACTAATAGGAATTTTAAATTGAACCCAACGCACAGGGATAACATTATTGTCTTGGGTAGTTACTTCCAACTCCTTCACATCAGAGATATAACCGTTATTCTCTTTGTTCATCCCGGGAAACATAGGAACATTGTATTCAAAATAACTATTAATCGTGTTCATGGTATTGTCACGATTTATATCTTCCACATCTGGTTGGGCAGTGCTTCCACGATTGGTGTTTGTAACCTCAACAGGAGAGTTTCCTTGGGTTCCGTTGTATTTTAGGTAGCGGTCCAGAATGTTTCCTTCGGCCTGTAAAAAATATTGGTAATCATCATTGGCGGGGTCATTGCCAAAATCGCCAGGATATTTGGCTGCCTCTTCGCTATTGTTCAACCCGTCCAAACCAACATCTTGATTTATACGTTCCTGACCTTGGCTATCAAAGGTATAAACCAAGGACTGGTTGGCGGGAACTTTTCCCCATGCAGTGGAGATGGTATTGCCATCAAGTCCGTCCTTTGGCAGTCCGTTTTCGTATTGCTTTCTTCCGTCTTTCAATATATCTTCGGAAATGCTTCCAAGGTCAAAATTTAATGTACCTCCTGGATTTCCGTTGTTTTCGTCATAAATAAAAGGGTCCATTACCCAAAACTGTATGTACTCCACATTTGATTTTTCAAAATCGGTTGTGGTAATCTGTCTCATTATTCCCCCAAAACGATCCTCCGGATTGGGAAGTGTGTTTTGTCCAGTGGTTTGTGGATTATAGTTGTATTCCCCTCGTGTTGTAGGATAATAAGCTAAATCTAAACTAAATAATGCTTGTGTCTGCCCTTGAACAACATCTTGGTTTGGGAAAATTTCATCCCTAAAAATACGGCGTGTAAATGGGGAAGAAAGGTCTTGATCATTAATGCCTTCCGGGCGCTGGCTACTATAGAAAATTGGGTCTATAGTGTACCATGCCAATTTCGCACGGTTGAAATTATAACCTAATTCATCATTGTCCAATTCCCCTCCGTAATCCAATGGTGTACTGGCCAAAGACCAACTGCTGGGAGAGCTAATATCATTCCCTGTTTGCGAAGCTTCAAAATCATCAATATAAACCGTTGTTTTTCCCCCGAATTCGGAAACTTTTGGCGCTCCCGGTTTCAAATATGCAAATTCGCCGCGGAGAGAGATATTTGATTCCACATCGGTATCAATATTGGGAAGATGGTTTACCATTCGGGTAAGGAATGGTACTTCGGTAGAATAATTTAAGTTTATTCCAAAGATTGAATTGTTGATTGGCTCTACGCCATAAGAGGATTTTTGGGTCAATGGGCGTTCCCTGAGGTTTAAATAGGTAGCGCCAATAAGGAATTTATCGCTGATTTTATGCTCCACATTCAAGCCCATAAAACGCTTGCTTTGCTGCCCAAAAAGTGAATTGTTCTCTGTACTTACAGAGATGGGGATATTGCTGTTCAGCAATGCTGGGTCCAAAATCTGAACCCTTCCCAATTGGTAGTTTACGGTGTAGTCCACTCCTTCCACCAAAGTTCGTCCCCCAGCAGTTACGGTAACTGAACCTTGCGGAATGTTAAAAGCTCCGATAGGGATTCCATCTGCTCCGGTGGATTTGTAACTTCCCTTTAATTGAAATTTATTTTTTTCACTCTCCTGTTGTTCGGCCTGTGTTTTTGTTTCGGTATAAAGAGTCCGGAAAACGTATTTATCTTGGTTTGCGTTGTATGTTTCGGGCATGCTATAGGTTGCAGGCGCTGTGGGTACGTTCAATTTATCAAACAAATGTTTTCCGAAAGGCTCCACCGTTGTAAAAATAATCCTGCCGTTTTGCGTATCTACTGTTATTCCTGGAAGAAAATCAATAAAACCATCACCGCCTTGCACTGGGTCATTATTGAAGTTCAATCTATCAAGATTGAAAACTTTTAGAAGAATTTGATTTTTAACATCTTCAGGAAGTTCTGCAGCGGGATGGCCCACAGTTGCCTGTGCTTCTTTTATATAGTTAAGTGGCGAAGGGTCTGTGTAAAGAATATTCAATTTAAAATCTTCCTTTTCAAGTTGGTATGCCCCAATTGGGTAGATGTTTTTCATCATCAAATCCCAAATTGGTTCTTTCACACTGGTAATGCTACTTTTCAGAAGTTTTACCACAAGGTTTTGGGCTAACCCAACGCCTTGTTGTCCAATAGGAGGATTTCCACCTCCGTTGTTGGGTTGGGCACCACCGTTTGCTTCCACTCCGTCACTGGAAAATTCACCCACTTGATATACTTTCCCATTCACGGTAAATTGGTATGAAACAGCAAGGACCTCATCATTGGTTAAGCGTTGGTTCAATGAAATGTAGCCCAATTGCGAGTTGAGAGTATATTCGCCTGGATCCAATCTTCGGGCATTTTCAAGTGTTGCAAAATCGGTACCTTCATTTACCGAAACACCCGTAAAACCTTGGCGTACGGTTGCTACATCGCGGATAGCGGGATTTAGCAATGTAGGTTGCCCACCATTTATTCCAAACGGGTTAAAAAGGTTGTTGGTATTATCGGGATACGCATTTTGGCCTGCCCGAATAAAACCTCCCGGCGGAACGTCCAGCCCAATATTTGTAGGATCGGATTCCCCAATATCCTGCACAGCCACTATGTTACGAACGTTGTCTGTTCGGCTGGTGCGGTTGGTTATCCAAACCTCCATTCGGGTAATCTGCACGTTGCTGTTTATAAAAGGATATTGCTTTAGGGCACGGTCATAATTGTCCCTAAAATAATGTGCAAGGAAAAAGTGACGGTTGTCGTCATAATCCAAAGCGAATAGCTCAAAATCTGTAATGGTGGCGCCACCTTCCGCAGTAACTGATCGGGTTTCTGATTTTTGTTCGGAGAAAACCCCAGTAATGGTAGTCTTGCCAAACTGAAGTTGTGTCTTTACGCCAAAAAGACTTTGTGCGCCTTGAATCAAAGAACTGTTCAACGGCATACTCACATTACCAACTTCTATTTTTTGAATGATGTCATCTTCAGTTGGGGTGTATTCCAACTTTATCTGGTTCTGGAAATCGAAGGTGCTTTCGGTATCATAATTTGCGGTAACTTGAAGTCTTGTTCCCACTTTTGCCAATAAGCTTAAACTGATTCGTTGGTCAAAATCAAAAGAGAAATTGCTTCGGTTTCTTGGGGAATAAGCGGGATTGTCTTGTTTTGTATAAAGCAAACCTAGATCCATTTCCACGGAACCTTGGGGGATTACTTCGATGGTATTTCCTCCAAAAATGGATTCAAAAAAGTTTGAATTCACATAAAAAGTGGGAAGTAGATTTTTCTGTTCTTCTTCAGAACCCGCCTTGCGTCCGTCAGCAGCATCTATTTTTTGTTTAAAATACGCTTTCATGTGTTCCTCTTGAACAAGACGTTGGTATTCCTGAGGAGTAAGAATGATTGGGTAAGTAATGTTAAAACTACCTAATGTTTGGGTGTAGATATATCTATCCGTTATTGGATCATAAGTATAAAGATCCCTAATACTGGTGGGGTTGGGAAGATCCATCCGTCCCATCTCGTTGCCTACGGCTGTAGTGTCCTGCGCCAGCGAAACATTGCTGACCATTATGAAACTTACTAATGCTAAAAGCTTAAAAAAGCCATCCTTGTAAACGTAATTTTTTGCCTTCAAATTTTACAAATTTTTTAAAGCTTGTTTAATGATCATTTCTACTGAAGCCTGTTGGTTTTCCTTCACAAAGGTATCTACCACTTTCTCAGACTGTTTGCGAACAAAGCCCAGAGTCTCCAAAGCAGATAACGCTTCATTTTTGTTCGTATTGCTCGATCCGGCAGAAATAGACGACAAACCGTATACTTTTAAAATCTTATCTTTTAAATCCAAAACCACACGTTGGGCGGTCTTGGCTCCAATCCCTTTTACGGATTGAATTGTTACAATATCATTTGTTGCAATGGCATCCAAAACCTGCTCTGGGGCCAAGGATGAAAGCATTGTTCTAGCAATACTTGCTCCCACTCCGGAAACGCTTATCAACAATTTAAATATTTCACGTTCCGCAACAGAGGTAAACCCGTAAAGGGTGTGTGAATCTTCCCGAATGAGCAAATGTGTAAACAATTTAACATTTTCACTGGTGGGGAGCTCGGAAAATGTGTGCAACGAAATATTGATAAAGTACCCTACTCCATTGCAATCTATCACTACGTCGGTCGGATTTTTTTCAACCAGTCTGCCCTGTATATGGGTTATCATATGTTAACGAAAACTTAAAGGGTCAAATATAGTATAATTATTTGCAACAGCCATTGGGGTTTTTGTGAAAATATTGGTGTTTAACTATGCTTCAAAATCCTCATTTTTTTATTGGTTTATTTATTTCGAAAAATAATAATAGCTATTAGCATCCATTTTTAATAATAATCTTATATAATACCTTAGGAAGCGGTTTTTACAGGTTAAGGAATGTGTCTAACACGTTGGGAGAACGTATAAACGGAATTTAACTGAGTTAGTTTCCTAATCCTTTACCCGCTTCTCCTTCTGCTGTGCATCCACAACCGCCACGGCACACATATTTACAATCTCTTCTACACTGGCGCCCAACTGCAAAATATGAACTGCTTTGCGCATTCCCAACATAATTGGGCCTATAGATTCCACATTGTTAATCTCTTTCAACAATTTATAGGTGCTGTTTGCTGAATCGAGATTTGGGAAAATAAGGGCATTCACTTTTTTTCCTACCAATTTTGAAAATGGAAATCTCTTTTGAAGCAATTCAGGATTTAACGCGAAATCGGCCTGCAATTCGCCGTCAAGTATCATGTCAGGATTACTCTTATGGATTAATTCCACAGCTTCACGAACTTTTGTGGCGTGTGGATCTTTGGAAGAACCAAAATTAGCGTATGAAATCATTGCAATTACAGGCTCCAATCCAAACATTTTCATGGTGTAATTAGTCATCTGCGCAATCTTTGCAAGTTCCTTTGCAGTGGGGTCAATGTTTATGGAGGTGTCTGATATAAACAAGGGACCGCGTTTGGTAAGCATTAGGTTTGTTGTGGCCACTTTGGTAACACCTTCAAACCTTCCAATAGTTTCAAATACCGGAATTACCACCGAAGGATAGGAACGTGCATAGCCAGAAATCATACAATCCACATCGCCTTCGCTGAGCATCATTCCCGCAAAGTAATTTCGCTCTCGCATCAATTTTTCTGCTATATAAAGCGATATTCCGCTCCTTCTTCGTTTTTCCCAAAGTTTTTGGGCGTAACGTTGAAGTTTATCAGGTTGTTCATCGCTCTTGGGATCGATGATTTCAATATCTCCTTCAAAATCAATTTGCTCCATCAATCCGAGGATAGTTTCTTTTCTTCCCAACAAAACAGGAATACCAATGCCTTCTTCGTAAACAATCTGTGCGGCTTTCAAAACGTCCAAATGATCGGCTTCAGCGAAAACAATTCGTTTCGGGTTTAATTTTGCACGGTTCAACAATAATCGAACAATTTTGTTGTCACTGCCCATACGTTCATAAAGCTCGTCCTGATATTTTTCCCAATCGGTAATTTCAGTAGTAGCTACACCGCTCTCCATTGCAGCTTTTGCCACGGCGGGTGGGACTGTAGTAATCAATCGAGGGTCAAAAGGTTTTGGGATGATATATTCCTTCCCAAAAGTAAGTTTTGTTTCTCCGTAAGCAATGTTCACTTGTTCCGGAACCGGCTCTTTGGCCAGTTCTGCCAATGCTTTCACGGCGGCCATTTTCATTGCTTCATTGATTTTTGTTGCCCGCACATCCAACGCGCCTCGAAAAATAAATGGAAATCCTAGCACGTTGTTCACTTGGTTGGGATGGTCACTGCGACCTGTGGCCATAATGATGTCCTTCCTTGTTTTCACCGCCAAATCGTATTCAACCTCAGGATCAGGATTGGCCATCGCAAAAACAATGGGGTTTGGCGCCATGCTTTTCAGCATTTTTGGGGTAACAATATTTTTAACTGAAAGGCCTACAAATACATCGGCATCTTTCATAGCTTCTTCAAGCGTGTCTATTTTTCTGTGGGAAGCAAATTCTGCCTTTTCTTCGGAAAGACTTTCGCGGTCTTTCCTGATAACACCTATGCTATCAAGCATTACAATATTTTCTCCTTTTGCTCCGAAGGCTTTGTAAAGTCGTGTACATGAAACTGCTGCTGCGCCCGCCCCACTAATCACAATTGAAGCGTCTTGCATCTTTTTCCCCGCAATTTCTAAAGCGTTGAGCAAAGCCGCTGCCGAAATGATTGCCGTGCCGTGCTGGTCGTCGTGCATTACTGGAATGTTCAGCTCTTCTTTTAGCCTTCTTTCTATTTCGAATGCTTCGGGAGCTTTTATATCCTCAAGATTGATTCCACCAAACGTTGGCGCAATGTTTCTTACGGTTGCAACAAATTCATCTATGTTTTCGGTATTGATTTCAATATCAAAAACATCAATATCCGCAAAGATTTTAAAAAGCAACGCCTTTCCTTCCATAACTGGCTTAGAAGCTTCCGGACCTATATTTCCCAAGCCCAAAACAGCCGTTCCATTTGTAATTACGGCAACCAGGTTACCTTTGTTAGTATATTTATAAACGTTATTGATTTCCTTTTCAATTTCAAGGCAAGGATCAGCAACTCCAGGCGAATAGGCCAAGGAAAGGTCGCGTTGTGTGGAATAACTTTTTGTGGGGACAACCTGAATTTTTCCGGGTCTTGGTTTTGCGTGATATAAAAGCGCTTCTCTGCGTTTGCTTTGCTTACTCATTTTTTTAGTGAATTTATTTAACCATCCCGATTAGATTGATTCAGGGAAAGTAGCTCAAAGGTAACGGTTTTGACAGAATCGTAAGCACAAAAATGAAGTATTGGTCAGTATAACTTCAATAAAAATTGGCGTTAAAAAGTTATTTCCAATGTATATTGCTTTAATATTTTTAAAATTGTAACGCTTAAAAAAGAAAAAATTGAAGCTGAAGTGTATTCTCTGTTTTTTATTACTTGCTGGAACTGGCCTACAGCTATCTGCACAGGTAAAAAAATCAGTGCAAGACAGCACGCACCTATATAACATTATTGAAAAATACTCAAAAAAAAACAGCTTGACAGGGCGAATCCACAAACTGGTTTTTAGGTCTACGGCCATTAAACCAAAAAAAGTTTCCTCAGAAAAAAAAAGGCCAAATTATAATGATTTTGAAGGTAAAATAATTCGGAATATTATAATTGACACGAGAGATCCGTTCGGATTTTCATTTACTGATAGTACAGAAACGGCAAATAGCTGGCTTGAAAAAACCGGAAACCAAATTCACATAAAATCAAAAAGACTGGCAATCCGAAATTTTTTATTACTGAAAGAGAACCAGCCATTGGACATCCTTTTAATGGAAGAATCTGAGCGACTTTTGCGTACTCAAAGTTATATTCGGGATGTCGAGATTTCGCCCAAGTATGTTTCACGATCACAAGATTCAGTAGATATTACGATTGTGGCGCTTGACTCTTGGAGCATAACTCCCAAGGTGTCGGTTTCAGGCTCCCAGACCAAATTGAGATTGCACGAGCGTAATGTTATTGGATTGGGCCACGAATTTAAAATAGGGTTCTCTAAACGAATGGAAGATGGAAAAGAAGGTTTCCAGGCAAGTTATACCGTTCCCAATTTCAAAAATACTTTTATAAGCGCTCTTGGAAACTATGAAACGGACTATGAAGGATATTATGAAAAAACCTTAGCTGTTGATCGCATTTTCTATTCGCCCCTTACCCGATGGGCAGGAGGATTGTTTTTACAGGAACGCTATTTGGGCACATTGCTCCAGAATGATACATTAGCTCTTTTCGTTAAGAATTTCAAATTCGTCACCCAGGATTATTGGGCAGGGTATTCTTTTCACCTATTTAATGGAAATTCGGAAAGAGAGCGAACCACCAATTTAATAGTAAGTGCACGTACTTTATTTGTGGATTATAATGAATTGCCCAGTATTGAATATGACAGCATCCGGTTTTTCTCGGATGAAAACTTTTACTTGGGAAGTATTGGTATAGCTTCCAGACAATTTATCGAGGATAGCTATTTATACCGAGATGGGACCACCGAAGATGTACCCGTTGGGATAGTGTACTCACTTACTGGAGGGCTTCAGCATAAAAATCAATTAAACCGCTTGTATCTTGGGGCAAAAGCTTCGTATGGCAACTATATTAAATGGGGATTTTTAAGCTTTGATTTTGAAATTGGAAGTTTTTTTAAAAGTTCAAAAACGGAGCAAACCACTTATATTTTTAAGGCCAGCTATTTTTCAAAACTTTTACTGCTGGGAAGTAAATGGAAAATGCGCCAATTCGTCAAACCCCAAGTGGTCATTGGCGTTAATCGATTAAACTCGAATGCAGATCGGGTTAGTCTTAATGAAAACCCAAATTTTAATGGCGCTTATGGCAACTTATATTCGGACACGCGGAATGGGCACATCCCAGGATTTGAAGGGAACGAAGTTGGCAACAAAAAATATGTGCTGGCACTGCAAACCCAGTTTTATTCACCATGGGAACTGTTGGGATTTCGTTTGAATCCGTTTGTGAACATTACTTCTGGTTTGCTCAAACACAGTGAAAGTAGCCCACAGGCAAATAATCTTTACGCTTCTTTTGGCGTTGGGGTAATCATTCGCAACGATTATTTGGTCTTCAATTCCTTTCAATTTTCATTAATATATTATCCCCAAATTCCGGGACAGGGAAATAATATTTTTAATTCAAATGCTTTTGAAAATGATGATTTTGGATTTCAGGATTTTCAAATTGGTAAACCGAGAGCGGTTATTTTCAATTAGAAATTTATTATATCGAAACTGTTGATTAAATGGCTATAGTTTCAATCTTTCAAAAACCCAATGTTACGTTTTAGTCCAGAAAATTTCGTGCGTTTTACTGCACTCTTTTCGAATATTTTTTGAAAAACATCTTCAGTGATTTCTTCCCAATCTTTTTTGGTCATTGAAAGAATTTCTGGGTGAGGATTAAAAAGTGGTTCGTTGTGCGGTTTGCTGAAACGGTTCCACGGGCAAACATCTTGGCAAATATCGCAGCCAAAGATCCAATCTTCAAATTTCCCTTTTACTGAAGTTGGTATTTCGTTTTTCAATTCAATGGTAAAATAGGAAATGCATTTACTGCCATCCACAACTTTATCTGCAACAATCGCATTTGTGGGGCAAGCATCGATGCAGGCCGTGCAACTGCCGCAATGATCGGTTACGGGTGAGTCGTATTCCAAATCCAGATCGACAATCAATTCCGCAATAAAATAGAAGGAGCCCAATTGTTTTGTGAGCAAATTGCTGTGTTTTCCAATCCATCCCAACCCACTTTTTGCCGCCCAAGCCTTGTCCAAAACTGGGGCGGAATCCACAAAAGCTCGGCCGTGGACTTCGCCAATTTCTTCAGAAATGAAATCCATCAACTGCTTCAATTTATCTTTTATGATGAAGTGATAATCGGTGCCGTATGCGTATTTTGAAATTTTATAGGTATCGGTATTTTGCAATTCAGACGGAAAATAATTAAGTAATAAAGAAATCACGCTTTTGGAATCGGGTACCAAAAGTGTTGGATCCAGCCTTTTGTCGAAATGGTTTTCCATATAGGCCATTTCACCGTTTCTGTTATTTTTCAACCAGCTCTCAAGTCGCGGGGCTTCTTCTTCCAAAAATTCTGCTTTGCTTATGCCACAAGACAAAAAACCGAGGCGCTTGGCTTCGGTTTTTATGAGGGTTGTATTGGTGTTTTTTGAAATCAATTTTATAACAGATATCAGTGCTCAGCTTTACATTATTTTCTAAAAAAGCCCGCCTTGGATAGGACCTTTAATTTTTCCCAAATGTTTATATGCCGCTTCGGTAACTTCGCGGCCACGAGGGGTTCGCATAATGAAACCCTGTTGAATTAAAAAAGGCTCGTAAACTTCTTCAATGGTTTCTGGACTTTCGGAAACCGCGGTGGCGATTGTAGTTATTCCAACCGGACCGCCTTTAAATTTATCAATTATTGTGGAAAGTATTTTATTGTCCATTTCGTCCAAGCCATGGGTGTCAACGTTCAAAGCTTCCAATCCAAATTTGGCGATTTCTATATCGATCTTTCCGTTTCCCTTAATTTGTGCAAAATCGCGAATTCTTCGTAAAAGTGCGTTTGCAATCCGAGGTGTGCCTCGGCTTCTTCCGGCAATTTCTATTGCGGCTTCCATAGTAATAGGAACGTGCAAAATTCCAGAGCTACGTTGCAAAATTGTGGTGAGTAGTTCGGTAGTGTAATATTGTAATCTAGACGAAATACCAAAACGGGCCCGCATGGGTGCGGTCAATAATCCCGAACGGGTTGTTGCCCCAATAAGCGTGAAAGGATTGAGATTGATTTGGACCGAACGGGCATTTGGCCCAGATTCAATCATAATATCAATTTTATAATCTTCCATTGCAGAATACAGATATTCCTCAACAATAGGGCTTAACCGATGGATTTCATCAATAAAGAGTACATCGCGTTCTTCCAAATTTGTCAACAATCCTGCAAGATCTCCAGGTTTGTCCAATACTGGACCCGAAGTAACTCTTATGTTTACATTCAATTCATTGGCAAGAATGTAGGCAAGAGTAGTTTTTCCCAAACCCGGTGGCCCGTGAAACAATGTGTGGTCCAAGGCTTCGTTGCGCTGGTTAGCGGCCTGTACAAAAATTTGGAGATTCTCCAAAGCTTGATCTTGCCCCGTGAAATCATCAAAACTGAGCGGGCGGAGTTTTTTTTCAATATCCAGTTCCTGTGGCGAGAGGTTTTCTCCTGTGGGATCGAGGTGTTCGTTCATAACACAAATATAGCAATCCTTTGGAAGACGTCTAAAAAAAGAAAGCCCTACTTTTCAGTATGGCTTTCGAAATAAATTGTAGACTCCTCACATCTTACAAATTATTAACTTAAAGATGTAAAGTTAGGGTAAAATGCCTAAAATTTTCTACGTAGTAACACGGATATTTTACTAAAAAAACCCCTTCAAAGCTGAAAGGTTCCATTGGTTTTATATCTCCGCTAATTTAATGTTCCAATTCCTCTTCATTATCCTGCAGGGGAACGTTCTGTGGAATAAAATCTTGTCCTGGAATCACAAAATCTGTTTCGTCCTTATTTAATTTGCTGTAATCATAAGACCAACGATGCACGTGTGGAATTGGGCCATCCCAGTTTCCGTGTATGTGTTTTACTTCAGCAGTCCATTCCAAAGTTGTGGCGTTCCAAGGGTTTTTAGGCCCTATTTTCCCGTAGTACATGGAATGAATAAAGTTGTATAGAAAGATTACTTGAACGGAAATTGTCATAATTGCAAAAATGGACATTACCACGTTTATGTTCGCCAAATCGTCAAAGTATGGAAAACTGCTATTGGTATAATATCTTCGCGGAAGCCCAGCCAACCCGATAAAGTGCATGGGGAAAAATATTCCGTAGGCACCGATGGCCGTAACCCAAAAGTGAATATAGCCCAGTTTTTTGTTCATCATCCTTCCCTCAAACATTTTTGGGAACCAGTGATATACCCCAGCCAAAAATCCATAAGCGGCGGAAATACCCATTACCAAATGGAAGTGCGCTACAATGAAATAGGTATCGTGAATGTTTATGTCTAAGGCACTGTCGCCCATAATAATTCCAGTGAGTCCCCCAGTAATGAATGTGGAAACAAAACCTATGCACCAAAGCATGGCCACATTCATCTGTAGCTTTCCACGCCATAATGTAGTTATCCAGTTAAAGGATTTTACTGCGGAAGGAATAGCTATCAAAAGGGTTGTAAATGTAAATACCGATCCCAAAAACGGGTTCATACCCGAAATAAACATGTGGTGCCCCCAAACAATAGTGGATAGAAATGCAATTGCCAAAAGGGAAGCCACCATAGCCCGATACCCGAAAATAGTTTTACGGGAGTTGGTAGCCATGATTTCTGAAACGATTCCCATTGCGGGAAGAATCACGATATAAACCTCCGGGTGTCCTAAGAACCAGAAGAGGTGTTCAAACAATACGGGCGAACCTCCTTGATGATGTAACACTTCGCCAGCGATATAAATATCAGAAAGGAAAAAGGACGTGCCGAAACTTCTATCCATTATCAACATCAAAACTGCTGAAAAAAGTACCGGGAAGGAAACAACACCAATGATTGCAGTTAGGAAAAAAGACCATACCGTTAGTGGTAGTCTCGTCATAGACATTCCTTTGGTGCGCAGGTTTATCACTGTAACAATAAAGTTAAGAGAACCCAACAAAGATGCGGCAATAAATATAGCCATGGAAACTAGCCATAGTGTCATTCCAGTACCCGATCCGGGTATAGCTTGGGGCAATGCGCTCAATGGTGGATAAATGGTCCATCCTGCGGAAGCTGGTCCAGCTTCAACAAATAATGAACATAACATTATAGCACTAGAGATAAAAAATAACCAATAGGAAACCATATTAAGGAATCCAGATGCCATGTCACGCGCTCCAATTTGGAGTGGAATAAGCAAGTTACTGAAGGTTCCGCTCAAGCCAGCAGTCAAAACGAAGAACACCATTATGGTTCCGTGTATGGTGACCAAGGCCAAGTAAACACTTGGGTCCATAACCCCGTCTGTTCCCCATTTGCCTAATAATATTTCAAAAATGGTAAACTTGTGGTCCGGCCAAGCCAGTTGCAATCTGAACAATAATGACATCAAAATACCAATGACACCCATAAATATACCAGTAATCATATATTGCTTCGAGATCATCTTATGATCTTGGCTAAAGATATATTTGGTTACAAAAGTTTGTTTATGATGATGCCCGTGATCGTCGTGATTATCTTCTGCTGCGTGGACCTGTGCGTGTGCTGACATATCTTTTTAAGCTACTATTATTAATTTATTTGCTAAGTTGTTCTGCCAAAGTGGGCTGTTCTGCCAACCAGGCTTTATAATCTTCTTCAGACTCTACTATAATTTTCATTTGCATATTATAGTGGCTGATTCCACATATTTTATTGCATAAAAGCAAGTAATCAAATACATAAGGCTCCAGAGGTTCATTCCCCGCCGCTACCAGTGCTTCGCTTTTTGTACTTCTTAATTCATTAATATGGTTTACTTTTTTGACAATGTGATCATTTAGCCTCATTTCCTCAGTAGTAATGGTAGGAGTAAAGGCAAATTGAGTAATCATACCCGGAACGCAGTTCATCTGTGCCCTGAAATGGGGCATATATGCTGAGTGCAGCACATCTTGCGAACGCATTTTGAACAATACTTTTCTGCCAACTGGCAAATGCAATTCGGTTACAATTTTATCATCCTGTCCGTTTGGATCAGCAGGATCTACACCCAGTTGGTTAATACCTTCAATCAATCGAACATTTGCTTCTCCAAGGGTATTGTCATTTCCACCGTAACGGGCTTTCCAGTTAAATTGTTGAGCATATAATTCAACTATCAATGGGTCATCATCTTTATCAACATTCATAATATCGGTCCAAGTAAACAGCCCATAAATAATAAGGCCAGCAAGAACCACAACTGGAATAATGGTCCAAATAAACTCCAGCTTGTCATTATCTGCATAGAAGGTTGCCCTTTTCACTTTGTTGCCACGATATATAAATGCGAAATAATGCAACAACCACTGAGTGATGATACCGGCAACAAAAATAAGGATCATCGAAACCAACATTAAGGTATCTATCTTGGCACCGTGTTCTGATCCTGATTCGGGCAAAAGAGTCTCGGCCCAATACCAGAAACAAAGAATGGATAGAATATAGATGAAGGCCAAAAAAGCCATCATCAAATAACCATGTGTGTTATTGTCCTTATCTGAAGCTATTTCGGAATGGACTGTGGGCTTCGCCTTTGCCAATTGGAAAATCCTGTTCATTTGCCAAACAGAGATTCCAAAAAGGATGATTACTATTATAACTAAAAATGCGGTCATCTTTACAATTTATTCTTTATACTAAATGATTAAAAATGGTAGTTTTCACTTTCCCTAATAAATGGGTCGTTTTTAGGTCTCAGGGAAACCTTGCCAAGTCCCGTTCCAACAATAAAAATGAAAAGTCCCATAAAAAACAACAAGGCTGCTATTTCAGGTATTCCAAAACTCCAGTTGTGGCCCACTGTGGATGGCATCACTAATAGGAAAATATCTATATAATGCCCTACCAAAATAAATAAGGCTGTTATAACCACAAACCAAGGTATTCTTTTGTAATCACTATTCATCAAAATCAGAATAGGAAACACAAAATTAAGTATAAGCATTCCGAAAAACAACACTTTGTATTCTTGTATTCTTATAATGAAATAGGTAACCTCCTCTGGAATATTTGCATACCATATCAACATAAACTGTCCGAACCACAAATAGGTCCAAAAAATACTGAAGGCGAACATATATTTTCCAAGGTCGTGAAGATGTTTATCACTCACGAAAGGTATAAGGCCCAATCCTTTTAAATGTATGGTGACCAATGCTATTACGGTAATTCCAGAAACAAAGAAACTCGCAAAAATATACCACGCAAACAATGTACTGTACCAATGCGGCGTCATGGACATAAACCAATCCCAAGACATAGTTGCCTCTGTTAAGATGAAAAATATCAAAAAGAAAATAGAGGCTTTAAAGTTTTTCCTGTACGGCGCGTAATTATTTGCGTCTGCCTGTGCCAAGGAGTTTTTCCGTGAAAAATAACGATACAAGTTCCAGCCCAAAAGATAAATTACTGCTCTGATTACGAAGAAAGGAAAGTTCAAATAACCAGCCTTGCCCTGAAGAATTTTATCGCCCGCCACCAATTCGTGGTCCTGCCAAGGATAAAAATGTGTACCAGCGAAAACAACAATCAAGAATACAATTACCGATCCCGGCAACAAATAAGCAGTAATTCCCTCCATTATTCTATATAGCACAGGAGACCATCCAGATTGGGAAGCAAATTGAATTGCATAAAAAACCAGTACTCCCAAAGCTATCATCATAAAGAAAAACGCTGCCACAAAAGTTGCGGACCAGGGTCTAGTTTGCAATTGGTGCAAAACATGTTCTTCGTGCGAAGTTGCGCCTTGTCCATCTGCTTTTAAATCAGTGGCATGTTCCATTGCGGATGCAGAGTAACCTTCCTGTCCGCGTGCTTCATCAACAAAGTTGGCCGTTTCACCTCCCGGTTGTTCCGCAGTAGCTTGACCTTCTCCGTGATGACTTTCTTGTTCGACCATTATTTTTTTAACATCGTCGATGGTTTTCGGTGTGGTTAAAAACCCGAAGATTATTCCAGCAAGCCCAAGGACTATCAGAACAATAGAAAACAGTTTTAAATTTCTTGGTAGCGTGTACATATCTTTAGCTATTCTCTTTTAAATCTTTATTTAGGTTCCAATTCGGAGGCTGTGTTGGCTCCTGAAGGGGTCATTTCAACTTTAGTACTATCGGCATTTACTTCAGCATTTGAAGTTTCCAGTATGCCTGGTTCCCCATTGAGCGCTGCTTTTAAATCCATAACATGCATTGCTATTTGCCAGCGTTCCTTTTCATTGGTTTGCGAAGCGTAAGACCCCATTGCGTTCAAACCATAGGTTTCTACGTGATAAATACCTCCCATAACAATGACACGCCCTGGGTCGGCATAACTGGGAATTCCCAAAAACTTTTCACGGGTAACCAAAATTCCTTTTCCATCACCTTTAACTCCGTGACAAACGGCGCAGTAAATCGTAAACAACTTATTTCCCACTGCCAAATTTTCTTCAGTCACTGGATATGGATTCATAAGTTCGGTCTTGGCAAGTTCCAGACCCGCAGTACTGTTTTCATAATCGTAAGGGGTAAATCCACGCGGCACAGTATGTTCAGGTGGAGTCATAGCTTCCTGTTGATTGGGAAAAATCTCATAATCGCCATAAGTTTCATAACCTACTGGCGCGTACATATTCGGAAAGTACTGATAGTTTGGTTTGTTATTATTAAAACAAGAAACCATGCTAGCCGAAGCAACAATGGCAATTATTATGTTTATAAATGTTTTCATATTAATGGTCTTGCTCATTTTCAATTAAACTAATCTCCGATGCACCGGTATCATATAAGAATTTGGTAAGCTTTTCAATATCGTGGTTGTCCGCGTCAACTTCCATTAAAAAGTGATCGTCGGTAGTTCGAATATCCGGATTTTCAGCTTTTTTGAAAGGCCACAGTTTACTTCTCATATAAAAGGTTATCACCATGAGGTGTCCCGCAAAAAATACGGTCATTTCAAACATAATAGGTATAAAGGTCGGCATGTTTTGATAAAAAGTAAAACTGGGTTTCCCACCAATGTTTTGTGGCCAGTCCTGTATCATCATATAGTTCATCATCCATACTGCCACGGCCAGACCAACCAGCCCATAAAGAAATGAAGTAATTGCAATCCGGGTTGGAGCTAGCCCTACGGCATAATCCAGACCGTGAACAGGGAAAGGCGTAAAAACTTCTGAAATATGATAGTTTGCCTCACGGGTTTGTTTAACGGCCTGCATCAGCAGGTCATCGTCCGTATATATCGCGTGTATCTTTGTTGCAGCCATAATTACTTCTTGTTTTTTAGCATTAGTGCTTGTCCAGCCCAATCATCGCGTTTGGCCCTTCCTGGGAATTCACTAATTATCTCGTCCAATAAATCGTATTCGCGGTCAGTCATTCGGCTTACCTGCTCAAAGGTAAAGATTCCCAATTGATGGAGTTTTTGTTCCATAATGGGGCCGACTCCACTTATTTTCTTTAAATCATCCTGTTTTTGAACTGTAGGGTCAAAAAAGCCCACGCCACTTAGCAAATTATCAATTTTACCTCTGTGTTGTTCAAAATCCACTTCATTGTTTTCCAAATCTTCTTCAGATGAATCATCAAAAACTGATTTAAAATGTTTTCCTTCCACATTGGCAGCGGGGCCCGCTTCTGCAGGATATTCTTCCACTGTTTGTACATGGCTGTGGTCGTCTCCGTGTTCAGCACGTAATCTTTTGAATGCTTCCCCAGAGGTTTTCAAAATTGTTTTTACCTCTGCTTGCGCAATTACTGGGAATGTACGTGCATATAAAAGGAAAAGTACAAAGAAGAATCCAATGGTTCCCATAAAAGTTCCAATGTCCACAAAAGTAGGCTGGAACATTGCCCAAGTTGAGGTCAATCTGTCCTTGCTCAAATCCACAACAATAATATCGAAACGCTCAAACCACATCCCGATGTTAATGACAAGCGCCACAAAAAACGTCCATGCAATGTTTCTTCTTAATTTTTTGACCCAAAGCGAAAGGGGCACAATCAAGTTGCAGGTAATCAAGGCCCAGAATGCCCACCAATAAGGCCCTGTTGCCGCGCCAAAGGATAAATAGGTGTAGTTTTCGTAAGGAACGCCAGAATACCACCCGATGAAATATTCAGTAATATAAGCCACGGTTACAATACCGCCGGTAAGCAAGATTACCTTGTTCATATATTCTATGTGAAGCACAGTAATGTAGCTTTCAAGGTTTGATACTTTACGCATTATAATTAGGAGTGTCTGCACCATTGCAAATCCTGAAAAGATTGCTCCAGCCACAAAGTAAGGTGGGAAAATGGTACTGTGCCATCCCGGAACTACTGATGTAGCAAAGTCAAAGGATACAATAGTGTGTACTGAAAGTACCAAGGGCGTTGCTAAACCTGCCAAGACAAGCGATACTTCTTCAAAACGTTGCCAGTCCTTTACGCGGCCGCTCCATCCAAAACTTAGGATTCCGTATATTTTCTTTTGAAAAGGACTCTCAGTCCTATCACGGATCATCGCAAAATCAGGCAATAATCCTGTCCACCAGAAAACTAAGGATATAGACAGATAGGTAGAAATTGCAAAAACGTCCCAAAGCAATGGTGAGTTGAAGTTTACCCAAAGTGAACCAAATTGGTTTGGAATGGGAAGTACCCAATATGCCAACCACGGACGCCCCATGTGAATAATAGGGAACAAACCTGCCTGGATAACTGCGAAGATGGTCATTGCTTCTGCAGAACGGTTAACGGCCATTCTCCATTTTTGACGGAAAAGTAACAGTACCGCAGAAATAAGTGTTCCAGCATGCCCAATACCTACCCACCAAACAAAGTTTGTGATATCCCAAGCCCAACCAATGGTTTTGTTCAATCCCCAAACCCCAATCCCGGTTGAGATGGTATAAATAATACATCCCAGACCCCATAAAAATGCAACAAGGGCAATGGTAAAAACTATCCACCAAGATTTATTGGCCTTTCCCAGAACGGGTGCACCAACATCCACGCTAATGTCATGATAGGACTTCTCTCCCAGAACCAAAGGCTCTCTAATAGGTGCTTCGTAGTGTGACGACATATATAATTCTTAAATAATTGGTTCTTGATTAAAATTTTTATGCTTCCGAGGTATTCTTGACTATCATTTGATAGAAAACATTTGGTTTGGTACCAATATTTTCCAAAAGATGAAACATACGGTCATCATTTTTCAACTTTAAAATCTCGGAATCTTTATCGTTTATATCCCCAAAAGCAATCGCTCCTGTTTCGCAAGCACTGGAACAAGCGGTATGGAATTCTCCATCTTTTATTGCTCTTCCATCGCGTTTGGCATCGAGTATTGTTTTTTGGGTCATTTGTATACACAAAGAACATTTTTCCATAACCCCTCGCGAACGCACCACCACATCTGGGTTAAGCACCATTCTTCCAAGGTCGTTGTTCATGTTGTAATCAAATTCATCATTCTCATTGTATAAAAACCAGTTGAAACGACGCACTTTATATGGGCAGTTGTTTGCACAATATCGCGTACCCACACAACGGTTATATGCCATTTGGTTCTGCCCTTGACGTCCGTGTGATGTTGCAGCAACTGGGCAAACAGTTTCACAAGGCGCATGGTTACAGTGTTGGCACATTACAGGTTGAAAAGCAACCTGTGGATTTTCATATGCAGGAACTTCAACGGCTTTATAACTGTCAAAAGCTGGAAGGTTTTCAAGGTTCTCAATTTCTTCTTTGAAGGTTTCGCCAGCAGAATAATACCTATCAATTCGCAACCAGTGCATATCGCGGAACTTTCGAACTTCCTCTTTTCCAACTACAGGAACGTTGTTTTCTGCGTGGCAAGCAATAACGCAAGCGCCACAACCTGTACAGGTATTTAGGTCGATTGAAAGGTTAAAATGTGGGCCAACAGTCTCATCAAAGGGGCTCCAGATATCAGCCTTTTGATCACGAACTGAAATTTCATTATGGTCATAATCAACACCTGGAATAGCATTGAAGTGTTCTTTATCTCTCGTGTTGAAAATTTCGAGCGTGGTCTCCTTAATTATATCATCGCTACGACCTGCCATAGTGCTTTGCAACTGTACGCAGGCAAATTCGTGTATTCCGCCAGCCTTCTCGATATTTACTTTTTGAACATCTGAGAAGTTTTGATATAGTGGATAGGCATTTAAACCCGTCTGCATTTCTTCTTGAATAGCAGCAGTTTTTCCATAACCCAAGGCCAAACCTACTGAACCTTTTGCCTGTCCGGGCTGAATGATTACTGGAACATTTTTCAGCACCACATTACCCATTGTTATATTTACATAACTACCGTTCAAAGCGCCATTGGAAACATGATAGTTTTCAAGACCTAAAGTCTCAGCATCGGCAGCGGAAACTGTTATATAATTGTCCCATGATGCTCTTGTTATTGGGTCTGGGAATTCTTGCAACCAAGGGTTATTGGCTTGTTGGCCATCACCCAAACCAGTTGAAGTATATAAGGTAAGTTCATAACCACCTTCCTGCGAAAGTGTTGAAAGGGCTCCATTAGATGTGCTTTCTTCCAATGAGCCAGCGCCTTCAGCAGTAGGTTTCACTTCTTCCATAATCATTTCGGCAGTAGTCGCCAAAACACCAGCTTCCAAAGTTTTGTTCCAAGAACCGCCTTCCAAAATGGAAGCTGTCCAGTTCTCCTTTATGTAATCGTAATATTTTAGTGGATTGCCAGTCCATTGTAACAGACTGTCCTGAAATTGACGTGTGTTGAACAATGGGCGGATTGTAGGCTGAGCAAGGCTATATGTGCCTCTTTTGATTTGTGCATCGCCCCAAGCTTCTAAATAATGTGGGGTAGCAGCAACCATTTTTGCCAATGAAGCAGTTTCATCGTGTTTCATTGCGAAAGCAAGACTCATCTCAAGTTTTTGGTATGCTTCGGCAAATTCTGTATTGTTTGGCAACGAATAAACTGGATTCACACCAACGGTAATCAAACCTTTGATACTTCCGGAAATAACTCCGTTAACAACGTTCATCACTTCGCTATTGCTTCCTTGTCTGGTAAGCAACGGCTTATTTATATTTATCGCTTCACTATTTGCATTAAAATTTAAAGCTATAGTTTGCGATTCCACATCAGGCAAACCAGTTACCAATAATGCTTTGCTTCCTGCTTTCTGAAGTTGTGCTTTTGCTTTGCTTACAGCATCTGCAATATTTTCTGGTAATCCTGAAGCGCTTCCTCCGGTCAATGCTTTCAAAATTTGCATTTGTTGCGAAGGAGTTGCAGGAACACGTTTGTCAGACTTACCACCTGTTAAGGTTAAGTTAGCTTCAAATTGAACGTGTCTAGATATTTTTCCATCCTTCGGAATTCTACCCTGTGCATAGCTTTTGCTGTAGCTTCCACCTTGCCAATCACCTAAGAAATCTGCCCCAACTGAAACGATTACTTCAGCTTTTGAAAAATCATAATCTGGTAAAGCACGGGTTCCGTATTTATTCTGAAAAGCGTCCAAAGCTCCTGAACAGGAAACGGTATCGTAAACAACGTGACGTATATTTGGATATTTGGCAGTAAATTCAGCAATCAATTTTGAAGTGGAAGGGCTTGCGAATGTTTGGGTAAGCAACACAACATCCTTCCCAGTCATTTCATTCAATTTCTGCGCAACAGCAGTGTCAAATGCTGGCCAGCTCACTTCAGCTCCGTCCACCATTGGGCCGGTCAATCTGTTTTTATCATATAATGAAAGCACCGAAGCATGCACACGTGCATTTGCGCTTCCGCCATTTAATGCCAGATCGTTTCTTTCAATCTTAATAGGGCGGCCTTCGCGGGTTTTGACCAAAATGTTGGCAAAATCAAAACCATCGGCAATTGTTGAAGCGTAATAATTGGCAACTCCCGGAACAATTTCATCCGGCTGAACAACGTAGGGAATTGACTTAACTACAGGCCCTTCACAGGCGGCTAAAGTAGCCGCAGCTGTAGTAAAGCCTACATATTTTAAGAAATCACGCCGTGTGGTTGAAGATGATTCCAACGCTTCTTTATTCCCAAGAAATTCGTCCGTCGGTATTTCGGTTACAAACTCATTGTCCTGTAGTGCCTTTATTATGGGGCTGTTTTCATTCAGCTCTTCAACACTTTTCCAGTATTTCTTGTTTGATGCCATATTAGTATATGTAATAATCTTTTTAATTAATTAATAGTGGCATTTGCCACATTCCAGTCCGCCCATTTCAGCAACTGTAAGTTTTTGAACACCATACTTTTTAGAAAGTTCTTCGTGAATCTTGGCGTAATACTCATTGTTTTCTAAGTCCACGTTGGTTTTCTTGTGGCAGTCCAAACACCAGCCCATAGTGAGTGGCGCAAACTGCGCAACAACTTCCATATTCTGAATCTCGCCGTGGCAGGTTTGGCAAGCCACACCAGCAACCGTTACGTGTTGAGAGTGGTTGAAATAAACAAAGTCTGGAAGGTTGTGGATACGCACCCGTTATACTGGTTCGGTTTTTCCGGTGTATTGTTGATTTGCGGTATCCCAACCTACAGCATTGTATAGTTTGGCGATCTCTCCGTCATAAAATTCTTTCGAATATTCAGCCGTAGCGGTTTCTGGGGCAACTTCCGAAATATTTTTGTGACAATTCATACAAACGTTCAATGAAGGTATGCCTGAGGTTTTGCTCTTTCTGGCAGAACTGTGGCAGAAATTACAATCTATCTGGTTGTCGCCAGCGTGAATTTTATGTGAATAGTGAATTGGTTGAACAGGAGCGTAACCTTGATCCACGCCAATTTGCATCATATAACCATATGCGAAATAACTTGCGGATAAGATTAAAAAGATGGAAAACACCAAAATCAAAAACTGGTTCTGAGCAAATGTCTTCCAAAGCGGAGTGCGTTTTTCTTTTACCACTTCTTCGGAAACAATGCCATTTGCCTCAGCAATTCTTTTCAATGTGTTCGTTACCAAGAAAAGCATTATTACCAACAAAAGGAATATAAGTGCCAATGCGCCAAGAACCAAACCGTTTGAAACCCCTCCATCTGCGCCGGCAGTTGTTCCTGGGGCAGCGGCATCTGTTGCTGCGGCGACAGGCACAGCTTTTGGCTGGCTGGTATAGGCCAAAATATTCTCAATGTCCGTTTCCGAAAGTGCCGGAAAAGGAGTCATTATTGCTTTATTGTTATCTTCAAATATTTTTACGGCCGTAGCATCGCCTGCTGCAATGAGTGCCTGGCTATTGTGTATCCACTTATAAAGCCAAGCATGGTCATATTTATCAGATACTCCACGCAATGCAGGACCAACAGCTTTTGAATCCAGCTTGTGGCAGGCGGCGCAGTTTGCTTTAAACAAAGCTTCTCCAGCAGCAACGTCACCCCCTCCTGCTGCAGCTGGGGCGTCCTGAGAATATATGGAAGTTGAAAAAGTTAGCAAAAACGCTAACAAGAGAAATGGCAATTTTGAGCGTAGATGTATAAAATTCACCTTTTTCATACGGTTGATTAAATTACAGTCGATAGTTCGGTACAGAATTGAATTACGCAAAAAATGATTTATTAAACCCCATCTTGTACCACAAATAAAGGAGCAAAAATACATTATAAAGTCGATTTTGGAAATGCAAACAAAGTGTTAACTATTAATTTATATCTGTTCTAAATAATAATTTCGCCCTTCCCAAAGTTATTAAGTTTTACATTTGCACCAAAGATATATTTATATGGATTTCCGAACTTTTTCCAAACTTTTTATTGCCAGTATTTTAATGCTGTTTATTTCCGTTAAAAGCATCGCTCAGAGCGCAACACTAACAGTAAACCAAGACCCGAAAATAACCCACTTGTTGGAATTGAAGAAAGAATTGGAAAAGGAAAACAAGCTCTCAAGTAGTTTCACAATACAACTATATTACGGCGAATTGGACAAGGCCAACCAAATCCTTAGAAAATACCGAGGGAGCTATAGTAACTGGCCTGCTTCCATTGAATATGAAACACCAAATTATAAGGTTTGGGCAGGAAATTTTGATACGCGAATAGAGGCAGAAAGAGCATTAATTGAAATTCAAAGTAGTTTTTCTTCGGCCTTTATTTTGAAGCCCGAAAGACGAAAATAAAGGATTTAGAGCTTTATATTTCTTTTGCCAGAAAATGCCGATCTATTTCTTTTTCCGTTCTGTATGGATTTTTCAACGGCTGCTGTTTTATTTTGTGTTCTAAACCAGTTCTTCATCCTGTTATAATCTAAATAATAACTTACCCGGAGCGACAGACTGTTAAGCTGTGGTTCATCAAACAAATTGCGGAAATTGTTTGAAAAATTCACTCGCGAATCGCCCACATAGCTTTCCATTGCATTTCGGTAAAGAAGAGTAAGCTGGCTTCCGGGGGCAAACCACCAGGAAAACCGAAGGTCTATATTCCAGTTGTTGTAAGTGGCATCGCGTTCTTCATTATAAATTAAATTTTTTAATAGCTCCCCATCGTTTTGCAGCGTGAAAAACTGGCTGTACTCCACTTCAGAATAATAATGCCGGAAAGCAAGGTTCAACGCCATTTTATTATTAAAAATGTATTGTGATTCCAAGGAATTGATTACCGTATTTCTATCACGTTTTCCAAAGATAATTTCTTCATCCTGCAAATCGACAAATCCTTCTTCTTTGTCAGAAAGAATCACATTTGTACTAAAAAACATTTTCAATTTGTCTGAAACACGATACTGGGGACTAAGCTCGAGGTGTAATTCGCCACGGCCCTTTTCATTGAATTTATACCAATCTACCTTTATTTCTATAGCTAATTTTTTTCTATAGTCTGTGGAAAACCATCCCCAAACATCATAATAATCTGGAACTTTCACATATCTATTTTCAACCCGGGGCTCATAAATATCATTCATTCCAAAAGGAGTCATTTCAAAACCGCCGCCAAAAGCTAAAAATTTCTTCGTTGTAAAATTGGAATTGAAGTTGAAAAGAAAATTGTTGTAAACATCTGTTTCCAACCTACGGGTATAATTTAAATTGAAGTTAAGATTCAGATTGTTCAAAAACCCTTTTGGCTGTAGGTATCTATACCCGTAATAACCCGAATAATTAATAAAATTTGTTTCACTTGAAAACCCCAAATCATTTATGTCATAATCCTTTGTCCTAAAATTTATCTCTCCCGAAATGCGATGCTTACCGTTAATCTTTGCTATTCTGGCAATACCCTCCATGCCAAATTTGGTTGCATCCTCTTTTACCCAGCTTCCTTCAGCTTGAGCAACATAATTAAGAGTATTTTTCTTATTGGTGATATCCATATAAAGTCCAGTTGCATTCGCATCTCGAAAATCGCCTTCGCGAATAACGTTGGTATTTACAAAGGAAACGGAAGAATTATCACCAAAACGTTGATCTAATACTAAAATGTTATAGTTGGTTAAAGGTTCCACCAATTCCTTTCGGGATTCATTGGTTTCAGTATTTTTTATATCGGCATAGGTTCTTTCGGTAATAGCATTGAAGACACCTATCCCTAAATTTCTGTCTGTTCTTCCCGAAATTTTAAAGGCGTTTATTAAATCTACTGAAGATGGATATTTTTCAATTTCTTCATTTTCATCAATTGTAACATTTCCCGAAGGAGAACCACCAACACGCCGCGAATAAAAAAGGTCTCCTTTTGTGAAAAGCTCTGTTCCTTCTGTGAAAAAAGCCCGATTTTCTTCATATTGCGTTTCAAATGCTGAGAGGTTTAAAACCTCGGCATCGAACTTTGATTGCCCAAAATCTGGTATCAAAATCATATCAAGTGTAAAAGCGTCGTTAATACCATATTTAAGGTCCATTCCGCCATTAAAAATGGTTTCGGTCTTCCCGTCAAAATCATTTATATAAGCTGAAAGATAGGGTTGAAATGAAAGCCGGGTGGGCGATTGTACATTTTCAATTCCATAAATCTCACCATCGTAAATTGAAAAAGAACCTTTTGTATTGTCTATCGGGCTCCAAGTATAACGTGAGCGAGTTCGCCGTATTTCCCTTTCCATATTTAAGCCCCACAACTGTATGTCTTTATTTGGAAAACGCACTTCGGAATAAGGAATAAAAATTTCCGCCACCCAGCCGTCATCATTTATTTGCACAGCGCTGTACCAGATTCCGTTCCATGAATTGTCTTCATTTTCATTCGTCATTTTCGCGTCATACTGAACTCCCGCTGCGGTTACTATAAACTGCAAACTTTGTTGTCTGTCATTATAACCGTTCAACAGTATAAAGAAGAAATCATCGTTGCCAATACCATCCCTTTCGGTAAGTTCCTTTAAAATCTTATCGGGCTGTGGGTCTTTCATTGTGGCACCAAAATAGATTCCCAAATTGTCATAAACTATTTTTACAGAAGTCTCCAAACTATCTGGAATTGGTATTCCATTAGTGGGTTGGCGTTCCACAAAATCAGTAGCGACTGGTGCGTTTTGCCATGCTGAGTCGTTCAAAACCCCATCTATCTTTGGAGCTTCCGAAATACGGGGAATAGTTATTTTTTTTCGTGGAATACTGTCAGTAGTTTGTGCAATTAAAGGAAACACATTCAAAAGCAACAAAATAAAAAGCAGGGGGTTTAGCGAAGTTTTCATTTGGAAAGTTTCTTAATAGACATCGAAAAAATATAGATGTTACACTTCTCTATTAAAAATTTCAAACTGAGCAGAAATAAAAAAAACGGTTCGAAAATCAATTTTCAAGCCGTTTCTATTTTGAATAATTATTAGATTACTTCAACTTCTTCTTCACTGCAACTTCTTGGAATGACTCAATGATGTCGCCTTCATATAGGTCATTGTAGTTTTTAATTTGCATACCACAATCGTAACCTTTGGCCACTTCCTTCGCATCGTCTTTGAAACGTTTTAACGAAGCCAGTTCGCCAGTATAAACAACAACTCCTTCGCGGATAAGTCGGATTCCGGAGTTTCTGAATATTTTTCCAGTAAGAACCATACATCCTGCAATGGTGCCCACTTTCGAAATTTTGAAAGTTTCCCGAACCTCAGCAGTACCGGTAATTTCCTCTTTCATTTCTGGGGAAAGCATTCCTTCCATCGCATCTTTCACGTCATTGATGGCGTCATAAATGATGGAATAAGTGCGGATATCTATTTCTTCTTTGTCGGCAATTTGGCGTGCGTTGCCCATTGGGCGGACGTTGAAACCAATGATAATTGCATCGGAAGCCGAAGCAAGAAGTACATCACTTTCGGTAATTGGACCAACTGCTTTATGGATTATATTTACCTGAATTTCTTCAGTGGAAAGTTTCAATAATGAATCTGTCAACGCTTCCACAGAACCGTCAACATCACCTTTAAGGATGATATTCAATTCTTTGAAATCGCCAAGGGCTATACGTCTTCCAATTTCGTCCAGCGTAATGTGACGTTGTGTTCTTACGGACTGTTCTCGCTGAAGTTGGGTACGTTTGGTTGCAATTGTTTTTGCTTCGCGCTCATCGTCAAAAACGTTGAATTTATCTCCCGCCTGCGGTGCGCCGTCCAAACCAAGTACTGAAACTGGAGTTGATGGGCCTGCTTCTTTCACATTGTTACCACGTTCATCCTGCATTGCCTTTACTTTTCCGCTGTGCTGGCCAGCAAGCAAGTAATCGCCAACTCTTAGCGTTCCGCCCTGTACTAATACGGTTGAAACATATCCACGTCCTTTGCCGAGGAAAGCTTCCACTACGGTACCATTTGCACGGCGGTTTGGGTTTGCCTTCAGTTCAAGCAATTCTGCCTCAAGCAATACTTTTTCAAGTAATTCTTTTACGCCTTCTCCGGTTTTTGCCGAAATGTCATGCGATTGTATTTTTCCACCCCAGTCCTCAACCAGTAAGTTCATTTGAGCAAGTCCTTCTTTAATTTTCTCAGGATTCGCACTGGGCTTATCTATTTTATTTATTGCGAAAACTATAGGAACACCTGCAGCCTGCGCGTGACTGATTGCCTCTTTGGTTTGTGGCATAATATCATCATCTGCCGCAACAACAATAATTGCAAGGTCAGTAACTTGGGCTCCACGGGCACGCATAGCTGTAAACGCTTCGTGACCCGGAGTATCGAGGAATGCAATTTTTTGTCCACCGTCCAATTCAACCCCATAAGCACCGATGTGCTGCGTAATTCCACCAGACTCGCCTGCAATAACATTCTCTTTACGAATGTAATCTAGAAGAGAGGTTTTTCCGTGGTCCACGTGACCCATTACGGTAACTATGGGTGCTCGTGGTTCAAGATCTTCTGGTGCATCTATTTCGCGGTCCATTGATTCTTCAATATCAGCGTTTACAAATTCCACTTCGAAACCAAATTCTTCTGCTACAATGCTCAAGGTTTCGGCATCGAGTCGTTGATTCATGGTTACCATCATTCCCAAGCTCATACAGGCTGAGATAATTTTGGTAACGGGAACGTCCATCATCGTGGCCATTTCGCTTGCAGTAACGAACTCTGTAACTTTTATAAATTTGCTGTCTGCCTCTTGCTGTGCAAGTTCGTTCTCAGATTTTTGACGGTGGGTATCACGTTTTTCCCGACGGTATTTTGCCCCTTTTCCTTTGGATGATTTTCCTTGAAGTTTTTCCAGGGTTTCGCGAACTTGTTTTTGAACTTCTTCCTCGCTGGGCTCCTCTTTTGGTGTATTGCTACGGCCTTTTCTTACAGCTCCGCGATTGTCTTTAAAGTTGTTACTGGCTGTAGTAGCTCCACTTTTAGGGGTTTCTTTGCTTATGCGGCGACGTTTGCCTTTTTTGTCCTTTTTATCTACTGCCTTGTCGTCTTTTTTCTTCTCCGGTTTTTTGAATTGGGTAAGATCTATTTTTTGACCTGTAAAGTTTGGCCCCTCAAGTTTGCGATATTGGGTTGTAACTGTATCGTTTTCTTTGGCAGCTTCCTCTTTTGGTTCTTCTTTGGCTATAGGGGTTTCTTCTGGTTTTTCAACAGGCTTTTTTTCCTCTTCTTTAGCTTTGATAACAGGTTTGATCTCTGTTTTCTCTTCTTTCTCCTTTTTCTCTACCTTGGGCTTTTCAGCTACAATTTCAGGTTTTTCCTCTTTCTTGACTTCAACAGGTTTCTCTTCGGCTTTGGGTTCTTTCTTCTTGGCTTTTCCAGCATCGAGATCAATTTTGCCTACTTGTTTTGGGCCGTCTAGTTTGGTTCCAGCTCGGATGACGCGGGATGCCTCTTCTTTTTGGTGTTTTTCTTCCAGTTCACGCTCGCGTTCCAAACGAAATTCTTCTTTCTCTTTGCGCTTTTCTTCTCCAACTTCCTTGGAAGCTACTTTTTTACTTTTGTCAGTTTCAAACTCTTCAAAAAGAACTTCGAATTCATCACCCGTTATTTTGGTGTTGGGACTTGCATCCACAACAAACCCTTTGGAACTCAAAAATTCCACGGCACGATCCAACGAGATGTTGAACTCGCGTAATACCTGACTTAGTCTTTTCGTTTTTACTTCAGCCATAAATGCTTTTTCCTGTTTTGTCTTTTTAAAAAAATTTGTATAAAAGTAATTGAAAGTTTCAACTACTCCTCAAATTCTTCTCTTAATATATTTATCACATCGCGGATGGTTTCCTCTTCCAGATCGGTGCGTTTTACCAAATCGTTGATGTCGTGCTCAAGAATACTTTTTGCTGTGTCCAGCCCAATTTTGCTGAATTCCTGGATGATCCATCCTTCTATTTCATCAGAGAATTCGCTCAATTCCACATCCTCCTCGGCACCTTCCCGAAGCACGTCTA
Source organism: Aequorivita sp. (assembly GCA_036724225.1). Classification (GTDB taxonomy): domain Bacteria; phylum Bacteroidota; class Bacteroidia; order Flavobacteriales; family Flavobacteriaceae; genus Aequorivita. The sequence continues at coordinate 2,366 of DAIMFZ010000001.1, read as the reverse complement.
TTTCATAACCCGTCAACTGCCCTGCCAAACGAATATTGTGTCCGCCACGGCCGATTGCTTTGCTCACTTCCTCTGGACGAAGAATGACCTCAGCGCGTTTCTTTACTTCATCTATTTTGATTGAAGTAACTTTTGCTGGGCTTAAAGCCCGTGTAATATATAGGGGCAGATTGGTTGTATAATTTATAACATCTATGTTTTCATTACCCAATTCACGTACAATTCCGTGGATTCGAGAACCTTTCATACCTACACAAGCTCCAACGGGATCAATTCGGTCATCATAAGAATCTACGGCAACTTTCGCTTTTTCACCTGGAATGCGTACTACTTTTTTAACAGTGATAAGGCCATCAAAAACTTCGGGAATTTCCTGTTCAAACAATTTTTCAAGAAAAACCGGATTTGCGCGGCTCATAATAATTGTAGGCTTGTTTCCTTTAAGGTCAACACTTTCAATTATTCCGCGAACATTGTCGCCTTTTCTGAAAAAATCTGAGGGAATCTGTTTTTCCTTCGGAAGGATTATCTCGTTGCCATCATCATCTAAAAGAATTACGGCACGGTGACGTATGTGATGCACTTCAGCAGTGTATATTTCGCCTTCAAGATCTTTGAATTGCTTATATATTATAGTGTTGTCGTGTTCGTGTATTTTTGAAATAAGGTTTTGTCGAAGCGCCAAAATGGAACGGCGGCCAAGGTCTATAAGCTTTACTTCTTCCGAAACATCTTCCCCAATCTCAAAATCGGGTTCAATTTTTCTGGCGGCACTCAATGAAATTTCCTCGTTCGGGTCTTCCACTTTGCCATCGGCAACCACCACACGGTTTCGCCATATTTCAAGATCGCCCTTGTCTGGGTTTACTATAATATCAAAGTTATCATCGCTTCCGTATTTTTTCTTCAGCGCATTTCTGAAAACTTCCTCAAGTATCGCCATTAGCGTTACTCTGTCTATTTGTTTGTCGTCTTTAAATTCTGAAAAAGAATCGATCAGTGCTAAATTTTCCATATCAATCCAATTAAAATGTTATCATCACTTTTGCTTCCATAATATCTTTATAAGGCACGATAGCCTCTTTTTGAACGGTCACTTTTCCTTTTCCCACAGGTTTTGGCTCACGCGTAACCCAAGTTAAGGTACAACTTTCGTCGTTTGCGGAAATCAGTTCCCCTTCAATTTTTTCATTATTTTTGGTTTTCAACTTTAGGTTTCTACCAATATTTTTTTTGTACTGTCTTGGCAATGTCAATGGTTCCGATACGCCGGATGACATTACTTCCAAAGAAAAATCATATTCTTCGCGGTCCAAATTATGCTCTATTGCACGGCTAACCGCCATACAGTCATCTACCGTAACGCCTTTATCGCCGTCCAGGATGACCCGTATTTGGTTGTCTTCAGAAATGTTAAGGTCGATCAAAAACAGTGATTTGTTTTCTTCCAGCGCACTTTTCAGCAGTTGTGCAACTTTTTCACGCATCATTTTAAGCTATAAAAAGAGGGGACTTTAGTCCCCTCAGATAATTTCGTATCAAATTCGGTGCAAATATACTATATTTTTTTAATATTATAAAAACCCAGCAAAAACGATTTATTTTTGTAATTTACTGCTACCAAAAAAAACCAAACAACCATCTATATGAAACGTATCCTTGTCCCTACCGATTTTTCTGAACAAGCAGAAAACGCACTGAAAGTAGCCGTACTTCTCGCCCAAAAACACAAAAGCGAAATATTCGTGCTACATTCTATGGAAATGCCACTGCATTTGGCATCTTCCGGTGATTCGGGCAGCCTGCCAGAATCCCTTTACTTTATTAAACTCGCAGAAAAACGGTTTGGTGAGCTTAGGCAAAAACCTTATTTGAAAAAAATGATCCTTAACGAAACCATCGGCCACAATGAAATATACGAAGACATTGAAGAAGCTTGCAAAAAAAACAAAATAGATTTAATAGTGATGGGTTCTAACGGTGCCAGTGGTTTTAAGGAAATGTTTGTGGGTAGCAATACCGAAAAAGTGGTGCGAACTTCCATTACACCTGTGCTTGTAATCAAAAATAATTATACGGAATTTAAAATAAAAGATTTTATTTTTGCTTCAGATTTTTCCGAAGAAGGCCGTGGGGCATTAGATAAGGCTCAAAAATTTGCTAAAAAAGTGGAAGCCAAAATGCACTTGCTTTTTGTGAATACACCAGCCGATTTTAAAACATCAGCTCAGGCACACACTATTATGGAGAACTTTGTTCGGGGAATGGGAGTAGAAAACTATACACTCAACATTTACAATGACACAGCTGTGGAAAAAGGCATTCTTAATTTCGCGCAACAAATCAATGCCCAATTAATAGGAATG